>JACRCO010000013.1 GCA_016218975.1 Deltaproteobacteria bacterium | reverse complement strand
TTCCTTGGCGATCACGAGACGTTGTATCTGGCTGGTCCCTTCGTAGATCTGGAGCAGCTTCGCGTCCCGCATCAGTTTCTCCACCGGGTAGTCCTTCATGTATCCGTAGCCGCCGTATATCTGCACCGCATCGGTGGTGACGCGCATTGCGAGGTCCGCCGCGAAAGCCTTGGCGAAAGACGACTCCTTCGTGTTCCGCCGCCCCTGGTCGAGCAGCCAGGCGCTCTTGTACGTGAGCAGCCGCGCCGCTTCGATGTCCATCGCCATATCGGCCAGGAGGAAGTGGATCGCCTGGTTCATCGCGATAGGCATGCCGAACTGCACTCTCTCTTTCGAATACTGCATCGCCAGCTCGAACGCCGCACGCGCAACGCCGACGGACATCGCCGCGACGGTCGGCCTCGCATAGTCCAGGGTCTTCATCGCGATCTTGAACCCGTCCCCTTCCTTGCCCAGGAGGTTCGCGGCCGGCACGCGCACGTCCTCGAACAGAACGTCCGATGTGTCCGAGGCCCGCTGCCCCATCTTGTCCTCCTTTTTTCCCGGGGAAACGCCGGGGAAAGACCTCGGAATGACAAACGCCGACAGCCCCTTGTGCCCCCTGGATCGGTCCGTGGATGCGAAGACCGTGTATTGGGAAGCGTAGGACCCGTTCGTGATGAAACACTTTCGGCCGTTCAACAGATAGAAATCCCCGTCCTTCTTCGCGGTGGTCGCGATCCCCCCCGCGTCCGACCCGGCCCCGGGTTCCGTCAGGCAGAACGACGCGTATTTCAGTTCTCTCGCGAACGGGGCCACGAACTCCTGTTTCTGCTCCTCCGTTCCGGCGAAAACCACGGGAGTCAGGGCGAGACCGTTGGCGGTCATCGAAGTCGTGATGCCGGCGCATCCCCAACCCAGTTCCTCCTCGATGAGGCACGATTCCATGGAACCAAGCCCGAGACCTCCGCACGACTCCGGAATGAAACCGGTCATCAGGCCGAGATCGAACGCCTTCCGGAAGATCTCCGTCGGGAATATGCCTTCCCGGTCGCATTCCACGGCCTTCGGGCGGATTTCGTTCGCTGCGAACTTGTGCGCCATGTCCTGCAGCGCGGTCTGTTCCTCCGAAAGATCGAACCCTATCATTGCCTGATCCCTCCTTCCGAAGGTGCGTGGGTTTTAAGGCCTGCCGCGAATATCCGGAAGATCTCGGCCGCCGCTTCTTCCGGGTCGTATTTCCGTTTCCGGGAAAGAACGTAGGCCAGCGATATCTCGTCCAGCGCGCCGAAGATCGCCCTGCGCGCAAGGGTGACGTTCAGGTCGGGCCGGAAGATCCCTTCACGTTTTCCGTCTTCGAGGATTCCGCTGATGACGTCCAGGTATTCAAGGAATTTCACGGGCACGTACTCTTTCATGAACTTGTTGCTCTGCCGGAGCTCCACCTGGATCACTTCGATCAGGCCGGCCTCCCGCACGAGAAGTTCCATATGGTTACGGATGAATATCTTCAGGCGGGAAAGCGCGTCGCTTCCGTCGGAGACGCGCGCCCGGACATCGGCCACCACCTCTCCCATCTTCTCCTCGAACAGGGAGATGAGGAGATCGTCCTTGTTCTTGAAATATAGATAGATCGTCCCGTCGGCGACCCCCGCCAGCCGGGCGATCTCCGAAATCCTGGAATTGAAGTACCCTTTCTGGGAGAAAATCCTGATCGCGGCGCGGAGGATCCGGTCCCGTTTCTCGGCTCCGCCGCCCCGAGGCCCGCGCCTGGCCATCGCCCCTCCTGTTGAATGAATCATCATTCATAAAAGAGGTAACACCAAACCCGTGGCGATGTCAAGCGATCCGTTTGGCGGAGATCAGGCCGGCCGGTGCCGGTTATTCCCGGAAGCCGAGGCGCATGGACAGCGCCTTCGCGCAGCGGGAGACCTCGGGGCCGATCGATTGGGCGATCCGATCGTCGGAGAGACGGTGGGCCGGGCCGGACACGCTGATGGCCGCGATCACCTTGCGCGTGTAGTCCCGAACGGGGGATGCGATGCAGCGCAACCCGTCCTCGAATTCCTCGAGGTCGGCCGCGTATTCCTTTTCCCGGACAGCGGCAAGCTCGTTAAGCAGATCATCCGAAGATGTGATCGTATTCTTCGTAAACCTCTGAAGCTCCGCGTGGAAGCGTTTTTTCAGTTCCTCTTCCGATTCGAATGCAATAAGCGCCTTCCCTGCAGCTGTGGCATGAATGGGCATATGCAGGCCTACGCGGGAAACGACGCGCACCGTCGAAGTGGTCTCCACGGCGTCGAGATAAACCACGTCGCTGCTCCTGAGGATCGAGAGATAGCTGGTTTCCGCCGAGCTTTCGGCAAGCTCGCGCAGAATCGGCTGCGCCTGTTTCAGGAGACCCCTTTGGTGAATGAAAGTCTGCCCCAGCTCGAGGCACTTTATGCCGAGGCGGTAGTTGTCGTTCGTCCTGTTCTGCTCGATGTAATTCCTCGACTGGAGAGTCGCCAGTATGCGGAATACGTTGTTTTTGTGCAGCTTCAGTTTCTTGCTGAGTTCAGTTACACCCAGTTCGTCCATCTCCCCCCGGAATTCCTCGAGGACGTCGAGTGCATGGGCGACCGACTGGATGATATAGTTCGATTTATCGCGACGTACCATATACAAACCTCCCATCCTTGGATGGCGGTGTTTTAGGGGATTAACAAAACAATGTTACATATATTCCAGAAGGAGAGACGTGTCAACAGGAAAAGATCGTTTATCTCAGGGCAAAAATATCGAAAGGTCAAACACTAAAACACCCGTAACGGCTTGTTTATACACCTCATTATAGATTTTTCCAGCCTCTTCCCACGGTATTTAAAACGGGTTTCATTTGAATCTTTGCTTCGGCTGCGCGGCCATTCCCCGCATCCGCTCGATTTCGCTTTTCAGATTTTCACGATATTGGTAATTCGGAATGTTTTCCAACAAGGCCTCCCACGCCCGGATCCCTCCCTCGATATCCCCCTTGTCGTGGATGAGGATTATCCCCAGATTAAAGCGGGATTGCGCGTGCCTGGGATCGATCGAAATGGCTTTTTTCAATTCCTCGACAGCCCCGTCGGGATTTCCCGAGCGGCGTAGACAAATCGCCATGTCGGTCCTGATGTTCACGTTGCGTGGGTCAAGCGCAAGGGCCTTCCGGTAATGTTCGATCGCCTGAAGGTCCTGCCGGGTGTCGAAGTAGAGGTTCCCGATGTTGATCAACGCCTGCAGGTTGCCGGGATCCTTTTTAAGAATCTCCTTGTAATTCTCTATCTGGGAAAGGGCGTTAAGGTTGATGGTCTCCGTCTCTCCGGCAGGGGGAGGCGCTTCGCTCTTTCTTCGGCAGGCGGCGCCGCCGGCCAGGAATAGCGCCAGTACGGCCAGGGCAACCGCTTTCCATAACATGAATATGCGGGGATTCGCCATTACGGGACGCGTGTTCATAACGGATACACCTCGAGCGGATCCCTGCACGATTTCAGGAGATCCGATATCGTATTCCTCCCCGGGGGGACGACCGCCGAGGGGGCTATTTCCGACGCAGGCAGGAGGCAGAAGCGCCGCTCCGACATGCGGGGATGGGGTATTACGAGATCCGGTCTCCTCACGACTTTATCTCCCATAAGCAGGATGTCGACGTCCAGTTCGCGCGGCCCCCATCTTTCCCTCGCTTTCCGCCCCGCAGCCGCCTCCACTTCCTTCACGAACTCCAGGAGCCTGACGGGCGAAAGGGCGCACTTTCCAAGTACTGCGATGTTCAGGAACCACCGCTGGTCCGGCTTTCCCCACGGCTCCGACGCGTATACGCGCGAAACCCGGACGACCTCCATTTTCAGGGAGAGGCGATCGACGCCTTCACGCAGCCGCGTTTCCCGCCGCCCGACGTTGCTCCCCAACAATAGGAGTACGTCGTCGCGCGATGAGTTCCTCGAATTGCCGGCTAAAACCCTGCTTTCCTTATCCTGTCGAGAGCTTCCCGTATGCGCCCCTTTTCCTTGGTCAGCGCCATGCGGACGTATCCTTCGCCGCTCGCTCCGAAACCGTTCCCCGGCGTCGTGACGATCCCGGTTTTCGTAAGGAGGTGCTCGCAGAAAGTGGCCGACGTGTACCCCTTCGGGACGGGAATCCAGACATAGAAGGTGGCCCGCGGCATAACCGGGTCGAGACCCAGGGCGCGAAGACCAGGTATCAGGACGTCCCTGCGTTCCTGGTATGTCTTGCGGATGGCGTCCGTGGCCTTGTCGCCCGATTGCAGGGCCGCGACGGCAGCCCCCTGGATGGCCTGGAATACGCCGCTGTCCACGTTCGTCTTGACCTTCCCCAGGCCGCCCACGAGCTCCGGGTTCCCCACTGCGAATCCGATCCGCCAGCCGGTCATGTTGTAGGTTTTCGAAAGGGAATGGAACTCGATGCAGCGCTTCTTCGCCCCCGGAAGCTCGAGGATGCTCATGGGTTTCGCGCCGTCGAAATAGATCTCCGTGTACGCGACGTCGTGGGCCACGATGAGGTCGTGCTCCTCCGCGAAGGCGAGAACCTTGCGGTAGAAAGCCCGGTCGGCCACCGCCGAGGTCGGATTGTTCGGATAGTTAAGGAAAAGGATCTTCGCCTTCGCGAGCGCGGCGGCAGGTATTTTTTCCAATTCGGGCAGGAAGCCGTTTTCCCGCTTCAGGGGCATGAAGTGGGATTTCCCCCCCGAAAACATCGTCGCTATGTGATAGACGGGGTAGCCGGGGTCCGGGACCAGCACCACGTCGCCGGGATCGACGAAGGCCAGCGGGAAATGTGCGATCCCTTCCTTCGAGCCGATCAAGGCTACGACCTCGCCCGCAGGGTCGAGGGACACGCCGAACCTTTCCCGGTACCATTTCGCCGCCGCGGCGCGGAACTCCGGCAGCCCTTCGTAGGACGGGTACTGGTGGTTGGCGCCCACCGCGGCTTCCTTCTTCATCCGGTCGACGACGAACTTCGGCGTCGGCCGATCGGGATCTCCCACCCCGAGATCGATGATGTCCATTCCCTTCGCGCGGACCTCCTGCTTCTTCCGGTCGAGCTCCGCGAACAGGTACGGCGGAAGGGACTGGATGCGGCGGGACAGAGAAAAGCGGCTCATGGCGGTCATATTCCCCCTGCGCAGGATTTTTCCTTCAAGGCGAGACGACCCGGTTGGTCAGGGCGCCGATTCCTTCCACTTCCACCGTCATGACGTCCCCCACCCGGACCGGCCCCACTCCCGGCGGGGTCCCGGTCGCGATCACATCGCCCGGCAGAAGCGTCATGATGTGCGAAACGTATTCCACGAGGCGGTACACCGAAGCCCCCATCTCCCGGGTGTTCCCGTCCTGTTTCTTCTCTCCGTTGACCGTGCAGCGGACCCCAAGGGAGGAAGGATCGATCCCGGTCTCTATCCATGGACCGAGCGGGGCGAAAGTGTCGAATCCCTTCGCGCGGGCGTACAGTCCGTCCTTCGCCTGGAGATCCCTCGCCGTCACGTCGTTGATGCAGGTGTACCCGAGGATGAACGACGGCGCATCGCGCTCGGCGACGTTTTTCGCCGGCCGGCCGATCACCACGGCCAACTCCGCCTCGTAGTCCACACGCTGCGACGCCTTTGGATACACGATGTCCCCTCCCGGATGGTTCAGGGCGGAAGGGGCTTTCAGGAAAATGAGCGGCTCTTCGGGGATCTTTTTCCCCATCTCGCGCGCGTGGTCCTTGTAATTGAGCCCGACCGCGACGATCTTCGAAGGCGAAACGGGCGCCAGCAGGCGCACATCCTTAAGCCCGAAGCGGCTCCCGGTGGGGCGGAACTCCCCGAACGGCGTACCGGAAATTTCCCGGATCTCGCCGTCCGCCGGGTTCAGCACCCCGTACGCGGCCCTTCCCGACTCCTCGAACCGCAGGATCTTCATTTAGCGCCAAACCCGAGCACGGCCCGCATGTCGTACAGGCCGTTGGGCTTTCCGGCCACCCAGGCCGCTGCCCGGACCGCACCGCGGGCGAACGTATCGCGGCTGTGGGCGCGATGGGTGATCTCGAACCGTTCGCCGATCCCGCCGAAAACGAGGGTGTGCTCGCCGACGACGTCTCCCGCTCTCACCGCGAACACCCCGATCTCCTTCTTCGTGCGCTCCCCGACCATCCCTTTCCTGCCGTACACGCCGGAATCCTTCATGTCGCGGCCGAGGGCCTCCGCGACCGAATCCGCCAGTTTAACGGCGGTGCCGGAAGGGGAATCCTTCTTGAACCGGTGGTGGACCTCTACTATCTCCACGTCGTAGTCGTCTCCCAGCACTTTCGCGACGTCGGCCGCTACCTGGAACATCAGGTTGACGCCGACGCTCATGTTCGGTGAAAGAACGCAGGGAATGCGTTTCGCGGCGTCCTTCACCGCCGCCTGCTGCTCCGGCGAAAGGCCGGTGCTTCCGATTACGAGCGCTTTCCCCGCTTCCGCGGCCAGGCGGGCATGCTCCACGGAATTGGATGCATGCGTGAAATCTATCGCGACGTCGGCCGAGGCGAGCGCCTTGGGAAAATCCGCGGTCACGGGCACGCCTGCTTTCCCGGCCCCCGCCGCCTCGAAGGCGTCCTGGCCGAGGAGAGGATGCCCCGAGGCTTCCACTGCTCCGGATAGCACGAGGCCGAACGGCCGTTCCGAAAGCGCCGAAATTATGGCCCTCCCCATCCTTCCCATCGCTCCGCAGACGACGACCCGGGCCATGGGATCTCTACACCAGGCGGAGGTCGGAAAGGACGCTGGCCAGCTTCTTGCGTCCGCCGTCCGACATCGGGCAAAGGGGAAGGCGGAATTCCTCGCCGATCATCTTCATCATCGCGAGGGCCGTTTTCGCGGGAATCGGATTCGTCTCGATGAACAGGACGTGGAACAACGGCCAGAGGCGGTAATGGATCTCGCGTGCGCGCGAGACCTCCCCCAGGACGAACGCGTCGTAGAGGTCCGCCATGGACTTGGGCGCCACGTTCGACGCGACCGAGATCACTCCCTTCGCGCCGAGCGCCATCATCGGGAAGAAGAGACCGTCGTCCCCGGAGAGAAGGCAGAATTTCCTGGGAGTCGACCTGAGGATGTCGCACACCTGCCCCAGGTTCCCGGACGCCTCCTTCACCCCCACGATGTTCTTCACTTCGGCAAGCCTCGCGACCGTTTCCGCCGCCATGTTCACACCGGTGCGTCCCGGCACGTTATAGAGGACCAGCGGGATATCGGCCGATTCCGCGACCGCGCGGAAGTGGCGGTAGAGTCCCTCCTGCGTGGGCTTGTTGTAATACGGGGTTATTACGAGCGCGGCGTCGGCGCCGGCCTTCTTCGCGTAGCGGGTCAGTTCGATCGCTTCCTTCGTGTTGTTCGAACCCGTTCCCGCGATCACGGGCACCCGGCCGCCGGCTGACTCAACCACGATGTCTATGACCGCCCTGTGCTCGTCGTGCGAAAGGGTCGCGGATTCCCCGGTGGTGCCGCACGGAACTATTCCGTCCGTGCCGTTCCTGATCTGGAACTCCACCAGTTTCCTGAGCGACTTCCTGTCGACCTTCCCGTTCAGGAACGGCGTTACCGTCGCAACGATGGCCCCGTGAAACATCTCGTCTCCCCTCCTTCGCCTAATACCGATAGGCTTCCCTGTACATGATTCCGTCGCAGGACCACGAGGTGTCCCCCTCAAGGCAGACCTCCCCGAATCCCTCCTTCTCCGCATCGAAATGGATCGTCAGCACCTCGCCGCCGCGGGTATGGACCGGCACGGGAGGCGTCGCGCGGCCGTGCAGCGCGCAAAGTATCCCCGTCGCCACCGCGCCCGTCCCGCACGCGAGCGTTTCACCCTCCACGCCGCGCTCGTAGGTGCGGACCCGCACTTCCCCCTTCTTCACCTGGACGAAGTTCACGTTTGTCCCGCGGGGGGCGAAGGCCCGATGGGTTCGGACTCCTCTTCCGGTCCCCATAAGATCGATCTTTTCCAGCTCGGGCACGAACAGGACCGCGTGGGGAACGCCGGTATCGAGGAACGAGTATTCGATCTTCTTCCCGCCCAGCGTGAGACGCTGCGACAATGCGAGACCGTGAGGCTTCGTCATCTGGAGCTTGACACGCCGCCCGGAAACATCCGCCCGTACGAGGCCGGCGTCCGTCTCGAAAGAGAGCGATTCGCCCGCGATCTTCCTCTCCACGGCGAAGCGGGCGGCGCAACGGCCACCGTTGCCGCACATCTCGGCGCGGGAGCCGTCGGCGTTGAAGAACCGCCAGCGGAAATCGGCGCGGCGCGACTTCTCGATGCAGATCACGCCGTCGGCCCCGAGAGAACGGGAGCGGTCGCAGACCTTCGGAACGAACGCGGTAAGGTCGATCCCGCGCATGATCCCGTCGCGGTTGTCGATCACCAGGAAATCGTTCCCGCTGCCGTTGAGTTTCGAAAACGGTATCTCTTTTTTCATCGTGTCCGTCTCTCCGAAAAACGATTCCGGCATTCTAACAGATTCGCCGGGCTCGGCATGCCTACAAAAGCCGCCCCTTCGGTTTCCCGCGTCCCGCCAGGAAAGACGCCGTTCTTTCGCCCTTCGCGAGGTCCCGGGCGGGCTCCCTTTCACGGACCACTTCGAACTTCGTGCCCGATACCATCACCTCGGCCGCCCGGGGCCGGGAATTGTAATTGGACGACATGGAAAACCCGTACGCCCCGGCGCTCATGACCGCGATGAGGTCCCCCGACCGGTAGAGCGGAAGCCTCCGGTCCTTTGCGAGGAAGTCGCCGGACTCGCAAATGGGCCCGACGACGTCGGCGACGGTCCGTTTCGCCGGAGCGCGCCCCACGGCCACGACGGCGTGGTACGACCCGTAAAGGGAGGGCCGGGCGAGGTCGTTCATCGCGGCGTCGACGATGAAAAAGTGCTTCTTCCCGTTCCCCTGGAGGGAGGCGGCGCCCTTGGTGTACAGCACGCGGGTGAGCAGCACCCCGGCATTTCCGACGAGCACCCTGCCCGGCTCCAGCACGAGGGTGACGGGAAGCCCGGAAAAGGCCTGCACTACGGCGTCCGCGTACTGCTTCGGATGCGGGGGAAGCTCGTCGTTGTAGGTGATCCCGAGACCGCCGCCTATGTCGATCAGGCGGATCCCGATCCCTTTTCCAAGCAGCTTTTCCACAAGCGCCCGGACCCTCCGGGCTGCGTCGACGAACGGCGAGACGTCAGTTAGCTGCGAGCCGATGTGGCAATCGACGCCGACGACCTCGATGTGCCGTCTCCGTGCCGCCCATTCGTAGTCCCGGATCGCCTGGTCGATGTGGATCCCGAACTTGTTTTTTTTCAGTCCCGTCGATATGTACGGATGGGTCCTGGGATCGACGTCCGGGTTCACCCTTAGGGCGATCGGCGCCCGCTTCCGCATCCGGCCGGCCACCGCGTCGATCGTCTCCAGCTCCTCGCGCGATTCCACGTTGAACATCAGGATGCCGCGGCGAAGCGCCTCCTCGATCTCGAAAACCTGCTTTCCCACCCCCGAATATACGATCTTCGCCGGCGGGGCGCCCGCCGCCAGCGCCCGCGCGAGCTCGCCTCCCGATACTATGTCCACACCGCCGCCGAGGTTCGTGAAAGTGCGTATCACCGATCCGTTGGAGTTCGCCTTCATGGAATAGCACACGATGTGGGGAATCCCGCCGAACGCCTCGTCGAAAACCCGGTAATGATGGGAGAGCGTAGCGTGGCTGTATACGTACGCGGGGGTGCCCACGGATTCGGCGATCCTCCGCAGCGGCACGCCCTCGCAATGCAGCTCTCCACGCCTTGCCTCGAAATGATGCATCTTTTCGGCTCCTACGAAATTGGGATGTGCGATATCCTCACTGCGCTCCGCAACGGCTCCGGTTTCGCCTTGCGGCCGCAGCCGGCTGCAGCGCAAAGAATCAGCAATGCGAGGGCAGGAATCGCCGCCCTCAAAAACCACCGCCTCATTTTTTCCTGAGCTCCTCGATGCGTTTCCGTACGGCGGCCGGTCCCGTCCCCCCCCGCGTGTTGCGCAGGCGTACGGAACGCGAAAGGGAGATGGCGTCGCGGACGTCCTCGTCGATCGACGGATGGAAGGACCGCAGCTCCTTCAGCCCCAGGTCCTTCAGCCGCTTCCCTTCCTCCTCGCAGCGCCGGACGATACGTCCCGTGATCTCGTGCGCCTTGCGGAACGGAACCCCTTTGCGCGCCAGGTAGTCGGCCAGGTCGGTCGCCGTGAGGAAACCGTCGTCGCATGCGTAGCGCATCCTGTCCTCGTTCACGGCAAGCCCCTCAATAAGAAGGGCAGCTCCGATCAGGGACTCCTTCAGCGTGCGGGCGGAATCGAACGCAGGCTCCTTGTCTTCCTGCATGTCCCGGTTGTAGGAAAGCGGCAGACCCTTCATCAGCGTCAGCAGGTTGAACAGATTGCCGTAGACACGGCCGGTCTTGCCCCGGATCAGCTCCGCCACGTCGGGATTCTTCTTCTGAGGCATGATGCTGCTGCCGGTACAGAGCTTGTCGGGGAGGGACAGAAAGCCGAATTCGGCGGAGGACCAGTAGACCATCTCCTCGGAAAACCGGGAAAGGTGCATCATCGCCACCGCACCCGCGAAGAGGAAGTCGGCGACGAAATCGCGGTCGGAAACCGCGTCGATGCTGTTCTCGCAAACGCCGTCCATGCCCAGTTCGCGCGCGACCGATTCCCGGTCCAGCGGGAAAGTCGTCCCCGCCAGGGCGCCCGCTCCGAGTGGGGACACGTTCATGCGCCGCCGCGCGTCCCGGAACCGATCCTCGTCGCGCGTGAACATCTCGTAATAAGCAAGCAGGTGATGTGAAAACAGGACAGGCTGCGCCCGCTGGACGTGCGTGTATCCCGGCATGACGACGCCGAAGCACTCCTCGGCCTTCCCAAGGATCCGCTCCTTGACCCTGGCGAAAAGCGCAAGTATGCCGTCGATTTCCTCCCGCAGGTAAAGACGCAGGTCGAGCGCGACCTGGTCGTTCCGGCTTCTCCCCGTATGGAGCTTCCCTCCCGCCTTTCCCGCCTTCCGGAGCAGGCGGCTTTCCACCGCCATGTGTATATCCTCCTGGGAGAGGTCGAAAGACAGTTTCCCGGCTTCTATCTCGCCGCGGATCGACTCCAGCGCCGAAACGATCCGGTTCGCATCCGCCCTGGAAATGATTTTCTGCCTTCCCAGCATGCGCGCATGGGCGATGCTCCCCGCGATGTCCTGCCGGTAAAGCAGTATGTCGTACGGGATCGAGGCCGTGAACTCCTCGACGAACCTGTCGGTGCCGCCCTCGAACCGTCCTCCCCAGGCTTTCTTCTTCGCCATACTAGTGTACCGCCTCGTAAATGGATTGCGCACCGAGAGCGTCGATGCGCCGCGCCGGCAAGGCGCGCGAGTGGAGACGTACTGTGAGAGTACGGCGAACGAGCGCAACGAAGCTGAAGCGGATGCAGCGGCGCTCGAATGCCAATATATTTGCGAGACGGTGCACTCGTTTCAGCCTTTCCGGCTCTTGAGCATGGACCGGATCTTGAGCCGCAGCGCGTTGATCTTGATGAACCCGGTGGCGTCCGCCTGGTTGAATACCGTCTCCTTCTCGAACGTGGCGAAATCGGTCCGATAGAGGGAGACCGGGCTCTTCCGCCCCACTACCATGCAGTTCCCCTTGTACAGCTTCAGGCGCGCGGTGCCGGTGACGTTCTCCTGGGACTTCTCGACGGTGGCCTTCAGCAGGTCCATCTCGGGCGAGTACCAGTAGCCGTAATAGATCAGCTCGGCGAACTTCGGGATGAGCGAATCCCGAAGGTGCATCACTTCCCGGTCCAGCGTGACCGACTCGACCGCGCGATGGGCGACGTGCAGGATCGTGCCGCCGGGCGTTTCGTACACGCCGTGCGATTTCATTCCGACGTACCGGTTCTCCACCAGGTCCACCCGCCCTATTCCGTTGATGCCTCCCAGCCTGTTCAGGTGCGCAAGAAGCTTCGCCGGGCCCATGCGCTTCCCGTCTACGGCGACCGGGACGCCTTCCTCGAAATCCACCTCCACATACATGGGCCGGTTGGGGGCCTTCTCCGGAGACTTCGTTAGCACGAACATGTCCGCGGGGGGCTCGGCCCACGGGTCCTCGAGGATCCCTCCCTCGAAACTTATGTGCATGAGGTTCCTGTCGCTGGAGTACGGCTTCTTCGCCGTGACCGGCGTCGGGATGCCGTGCTTCTTCGCGTAATTCACAAGGTCGGTGCGGGAGGAAAGGTCCCATTCCCGCCACGGCACGATCACCCGGATGCCGGGCATCAGCGCATAATAGGTAAGCTCGAACCGGACCTGGTCGTTCCCCTTGCCGGTTGCTCCGTGGGAGACGGCCTCCGCCTTCTCCTTCCGGACCACCTCTATCTGCTTCTTGGCGATCAGCGGCCGGGCGATGGAAGTCCCCAGCAGGTACGACCCCTCGTAAACGGCGTTCGCCATGAGAGCCGGGAAGATGAAATCGCGTACGAACTCGTCCTTTACGTCCTCGACGTACACCTTGGACGCGCCCGTCTTCTTCGCCTTCGCGCGAACGGGGGCGAGTTCCTCTCCCTGCCCGAGATCGGCCACGAATGCGATCACTTCGCAATCATACTTCTCGATGAGCCACCGCAGGATGACCGAGGTGTCCAACCCCCCGGAATATGCGAGCACCACCTTCTTCACGTTTCCCAATGTCGCTTCCTCCGTCGCTTAATGTGGGATGAGCCTCTCGAGGAGGGCCATCTGGATGTGCATACGGTTCTCCGCCTCGTCGAACACCGCCGATTGCGGCCCTTCCATGGCTCCGTCCGTGATTTCCTCGCCGCGGTGGGCCGGAAGGCAATGCATCACGATCGCCCCTTTTCCGGCGACGCTCAGTAGCCCTTCGTCGATCCGGTATCCGCGGAAAGCGGCGAGGCGGCGCTTGCGCTCCTTTTCCTGCCCCATGCTTGTCCACACGTCAGTGTACAGGACGTCGGCGCCTTTCGCCGCCTCCACCGGATCGCGGACGATGCGAACGTCTCCGCTCCCGGCGCCCGAGGCTTCCCGCAGGACCCGCGCGTCGGGCTCGAACCCCTTCGGACAGGCCAGGCGCAGGGAGAAGCCGAGCAGGAATGCGGCCTCCACCCACGAATTCGCCACGTTGTTGCCGTCGCCGATGAATGCGACTTTCAGCCTTCGCAGATCGAAGCCGCGCTCCCGTGCAGTCATCAGGTCCGCGAGGACCTGGCACGGGTGATGGAGATCGGTCAGCCCGTTTATCACGGGCACGGATGCATGGGAAGCCAGTTCCTCCAGCGTCTCCTGCCTGAACGTGCGGATCATGACGGCATCCGCATACCGCGAAAGGACCCTTGCGGTGTCCCGGACCGGCTCTCCCCGCCCTATTTGCGTGTCGTCCGGGGAGAGGAACAGCGCGTGCCCCCCCAGCCGTGTCATTCCGACCTCGAAGGAAACCCTCGTCCGCGTGGAAGCCTTCTGGAAGATCATGGCCAGGGTTTTTCCTTGAAGCGGGCGCGGAGCCGAACGGCGGCCTCCCCTTCGCTTCCACTTCACCCCATCCGCAAGAAGGGAAAGGAGCTCACGGCGCGTAAGATCGAGGATCCTGAGAAAGTCCTTTTTCACTTCCGCCCCCCGGCGGGCAGCGAAGCCCCGAGCAGGCTCAGCGCCTGCCGGATCTCTCCGTCGTTGACCGTAAGCGGCGGCAGGAAACGGAGCACGTTCCCGGAGGTGGCGTTCACGATGAGACCGTTCTCGAGGCACTTTTGCGCGATTTCCCTGGTTTCGCACTCCATTTCGATCGCGAGCATCAGCCCCATCCCCCGCACGGCGCGGATATCCGTCCTGCGCGCCGCCAGCTCGCAGAGCCCTTTCCGGAACAGCTCCCCCTTGCGTGAAACATCCTCGAAGAAGCCGGGCGATTTCAACGCCTCGAGGACCACCTTCGCCGCGGCGCAGCACACGGGATTTCCGCCGAAGGTGCTCCCGTGGGCGCCGGGGCCGAACGCGGCAGCCACCTCCTCGCGCGCCACGACGGCTCCCAGGGGGAGGCCGTTGGCCAGCCCCTTCGCGAGGGTGACGATGTCGGGATCGACCCCGAACCGCTCGCAGGCGAGCATGGCGCCCGTCCGCCCGAGCCCCGTCTGGATCTCGTCAGCGACGAGAAGAACGCCCCGCTCCCGGCAGATCCTCTCCGCTTCCTGCAAATATTCCGGCGGATGCATTCGCACTCCGCTCTCCCCCTGTATGGGCTCGAACATGAAAGCGCACGTCCGGTCCGTAAGCGCCGCTTCCAGCGCACCGAGGTCGCCGAACGGCACTGTTACGAACCCCGGGAGCATCGGCTCGAACCCCTTGTGGAACCTGGGCTGTCCGGTGGCGGAAAGGCCGCCGTAGGTCCTGCCGTGGAAGGAACCCTCGAGGACGACGAATTCGTGAACCCCTTCCCTGCCCCGGTCCGCCGACCACTTCCTCGCCATCTTGATCGCCGCCTCGTTCGCCTCCGTGCCGCTGTTGCAAAAGAACACCTTGCCTCCGCGGACCGCCGTCGAAAGCAGCTTCGCCGCCTCGGACTGGACCGGCACATGGAACAGGTTGGAGACGTGAAGCAGGTTTCGCGCCTGGTCGGTGACGGCGCGCGTGACCTCCGGATGCGCGTGCCCCAGCAGCACGACGGCGATGCCGCCCAGGAAGTCGAGGTACTCGCGCCCGTCGGCGTCGAAGAGTCTCGCTCCCTCGCCGCGCACGAAGGCCACCGGGAACCTGGCGTAATTCGCCATCTGGTGCTTTTCCGTCAATTCGACGACTTCTGCGTTGCCCACGGCGCTCCCCCTTACCCCGGCGCCCGGACGATCTCGGTGCCGATCCCCGCATCGGTGAATATTTCGAGCAGCACGCTGTGAGGGACCCGGCCGTCGAGGATATGCACCTTGTTCACGCCCTTCCGCAATGCGGTGAGGCCGCACTCCACCTTCGGTATCATCCCGCCGGTGATCAAGCCATCCCGGATGGAGGACGTCGCCTCTTCGGCCGTCATCGTGGAGATGCGCTCACCTTTGCGGTCGAGGACGCCGGGCACGTCCGTGAGGAGGATGAACTTCTCCGCGCGGACAGCGGCCGCCACTTCCGCGGCGGCGGTATCCCCGTTGATGTTGTACGCCTCGCCCTGCTCCCCGACGCCGATGGGCGCGATCACCGGCACGAAGCCGTCCCGCTCCAATCCTTTCAGGACATCGGGGTTCACCCCCGCGACCTCCCCCACCATCCCCAGGTCGAGCGGGTTGCCGTCGCGGCCGGGGGCGGCGTGTTTCCTTGCCCTGATCAATCCTCCGTCCTTCCCCGTGAGGCCGACCGCCTTCCCCCCGAACCTGTTTATGAGTGCGACGATCTTCTTGTTCACCGTACCCCCGAGCACCATTTCGACGATTTCCATCGCCTCGGGCGAGGTCACGCGAAGCCCCTCCCTGCGCTCGGAAGGGATGGACAGCATCGCAAGCATCCGGTCGATCTGCGGCCCCCCGCCGTGAACGACGACCGGCCGGATCCCCACGTATTGAAGGAGGACGACGTCCTCGGCGAACGAGGCCATACGGTCATCGCCCGCCATCGCCGCACCGCCGTACTTGACCACCACCGTTTTCCCGGAGAACTCCCGGATGTACGGCAGCGCCTCGATGAGCGTCTCCGCCTTCTGGATATATCCCTTCATCGTTTCTCCGATTCCCGAATCACAGTATGTACCGGCTCAGGTCGACGTCCTTCACGATTCCGGACAGTTTCTCGTCGACGTATTTTCTGCGCACGACGATCTCCCGCTCCCCGATCTCGGGCGCCGAGAATAGGAGATCTTCCAGGAGCTTCTCCATGATCGTGTAGAGGCGCCTTGCCCCGATGTTTTCCGTACGCTCGTTCACCTCGCAGGCCATTTCCGCGATCCGCTCCACCGCGTCCGGTGCGAACGACAGGCGCACGCCTTCGGTCCGCAGAAGCTCCGAGTACTGCCGCGTGAGGGCGCCGTGCGGCTCCGTGAGTATCCGCACGAAATCCTCCTTCGTAAGCGTTTCGAGCTCCACGCGGATCGGGAACCTTCCCTGCAGTTCCGGGATCAGGTCGGACGGCTTCGCGGTGTGGAAAGCCCCGGCCGCTATGAACAGGATGTGGTCCGTCCGGACCATCCCGTGCTTCGTGTTAACGTTCGACCCCTCGACGATGGGGAGCAGGTCCCTCTGCACCCCCTGCCGCGAGACATCCGGACCCGCCGTGGAATCCCTGCCCGCGATCTTGTCTATTTCGTCCAGAAACACGATGCCGGCCTGCTCCGTCCGCTCGACGGCCATCTGCTTCACACGGTCCATGTCCACCATGCGGGCGGCCTCTTCGTTTTCGAGGAAGGATAGCGCCTCCGGCACGCGCATCTTCTTCCTGCGAACCTTCTTGGGGAAGAGGTTCCCCAGCATCTCCTGGAGGTTGCCTTCCACCCCTTCCATTCCGCCTCCTCCGGAGATCCCGATGAGATCGATGGCGGGAAAGGCGCTCTCCCTCACATCCACCTCCACCGTTTTTTCCGAAAGCCTTCCATCCTTGAGCATCGCCCGAAGGCGTTCCCGGGACTCGTCCGGCCTGGGCTCGGCTTCCGGCGCCTGGCTCCCGGGAGCGCGGGCGGCAGGCCTTTGGGGAAGAAGAATGTCGAGGAGCCGCTCCTCGGCGCTCGCCCGGGCCTTTTCCGCAACCCTCCCCATTTCCTCGATCCGGACAAGATGCACCGCGATTTCCACCAGGTCGCGGATGATCGATTCCACGTCGCGGCCCACGTACCCGACTTCGGTGAACTTCGACGCCTCCACTTTGAGAAACGGTGCTTGCGCAAGCCTCGCAAGGCGCCGTGCGATCTCGGTCTTCCCCACGCCCGTCGGCCCGACCATGATGATGTTCTTCGGGGCGATCTCCTCCCTCAGTTCCTCGGACACCTGCATCCGGCGCCATCGGTTGCGCAACGCGATCGCGACCGCGCGCTTGGCCTTCTCCTGTCCGATGATGTGCCGCGACAGTTCCGCGACGATCTCCTTCGGGATCAGCGGGCGGCCGCCCCACGGCTCCTTCGCCCCGGGCGTCATGGCGCAGAGATCTCCTCGGCGGTCACGTTATCGTTCGTGTAGACGCAGATTTCCGAGGCGATGCGCAACGCCTCCCGTGCGATTTCCATGGCGGTAAGCCCGGTGTGCCGGAGCATCGCACGGGCCGCCGCCAGGGCGAACGGTCCGCCGGAACCCACGCCGATCACTCCGTCGTCCGGCTCGACCACGTCGCCGCTCCCCGAGAGAAGCATCAGTTCTTTCCCGTCAGTCACGACCATTATCGCGTCCAGCCGCCGAAGCACCCTGTCGGTTCTCCACTCTTTAGCCAGTTCCACCGCCGCCCTCCGGAGGTTGCCCCGGAATTCCGAGAGTTTTCCCTCGAACTTCTCGAACAGCGTTATCGCGTCCGCGGTCGCCCCGGCGAACCCGGCCAGCACCCGGTCCTCGTGAAGGCGGCGGATCTTCCGTGCGGTGTGCTTGAGGACGGTGCTTCCCAACGTCACCTGGCCGTCACCCGCCATGGCCACTTTCCCGTCCCGTGAAACCGCCACGATCGTCGTGCTGCGCATCCCGCTCAAGGCTTCCTCCCTACCCGCGAAAGCGGGTGCGCGGATTCGTAGGTCCGCAGCAGGTGGCTCACGTTGACCCTCGCGTAGCGCTGCGTCGTGGAGAGCGACGCGTGCCCAAGCATCTCCTGGATGGCCCTCAGGTCTGCGCCCGATTCGAGCAGATGGGTGGCGAACGAATGCCTCAGGCCGTGCGGCGACAGGTGCCTCTCCGAGGCCGCCCTTCGCAGCGCCCCCTCCAGGATCCGCGCTACGCTCCGCGCGGTCAGCGCTCCGCCGCGCAGGTTCCGGAAGAGAGGCGCGCCGCGCTCCGCCGAATACCCGCGGCCGGATGAATCAAGGTACGCCTTCAACGCGCCGGCCGCTTTTTCGCCCACGGGGACTATCCGCACTTTGCGCCCTTTTCCGGACACTCGGACCGTCCTTTCATCCAGGTTCACATCCTCCGCGCGAAGAGAGACAAGTTCACCAACCCGCAAACCTGAAGAATAAAGAAGCTCGATGATCGCCGCATCGCGGTCTTCCCGCTCGCCCCCCCGGGGAAGCGAACGCAGCAGGTCCATCATTTCGTCCACCGGCAGAAAATCGGGAAGCCGCATCTCCCTGCGGGGAGCGGTGAGTTCCGCCGCCGGGTTCCCGCCGATTTCTCCCTGTCCCATGAGAAAGGAGAAAAACGACCGTACGGCCGATATCTTCCGCGCCATCGTGGAAGATTTCCTTCCGGCGAAAGAAGCGGTGAAATACCGGCGCAGGTCCGCGGCGGTCACCGTTCTCCAGCCGCCCCACACGTCATCGGGATCCTTCCCCGCCGTCTCCCGGAGAAAGGACCGAAGCCCGGATACTTCGCGCAGATAGGCGCGCACCGTTTCGTCCGAAGCGTTCCGCTCCGACAGGAGAAACTGCGAGAACCGGCGAACCGCGGATCCCATTCGCGCCTACCGTCCCTTCCTTACCAAGAAAAAAAGGAAAAGATTTATGTAACACACAAAGGGTTAAATTTGAAGAAGCTCTTGCGGAAATCGGCGATTGCGGAGAGCGCCGCTTCGGCCTGCCTCGCCTTCCGTTCCCTTTTCTTTCCCAGAGAAGGCTCGGGGAGCAATCCGAAGTTGGCGTTCATGGGCTGAAACGCCCCCGCCCCGGGCGATGAGATATGCCGGAGGAGCGCACCGGTCATCGAGATACCGGGAAAGGGCACCGGATCGCGCCCTTCCGCCCTTTCCGCCGCGGACACCGCCGCGACTAAACCGGCGGCGATCGACTCGACGTATCCTTCCACTCCGGAAATCTGCCCCGCAAAGAAAAGCCCCGGCCGCTTTTTGCACTCGAGCCATGGATGGAGATGGCGCGGAGCGTCGATGAATGCGTTCCGGTGGACGGAGCCGTGCCGCAGGAATTTCGCCCGGGAAAGGCCGGGGATCATGGAGAACACCCTCTCCTGCTCGGGATAAGCCAGCCTGGTCTGGAATCCCACGAGATTGAGCATCGTCCCCGCCGCGTTTTCCTTGCGGAGCTGCACCACGGCGTATGGTGTCCTTCCGGTTCTGGGATCCCGGAGCCCCACGGGCCGCAGCGGTCCGTACAGCAGCGTTTCCGGCCCGCGGCGCGCCATTGTTTCGAGGGGCATGCAGGACTCGAAGTATCGCTCCTCCTCGAATTCCCTGGCTGGAACCGTGCGGGCGGCAAGCAGCTCGGCGAGGAAGGACTCGTACCGCTCGCGAGTCATCGGAAGGTTCAGATAATCCCCTTCTCCCGCGCCGTACCGGTCCGCGGTGAATGCCTCCTCCCGGTCGATAGTGGACGCGTCCACGATCGGCGAGATGGCGTCGTAGAAATAGCACCCGGCATCTCCGAGGAAGGAAGCCATGGACGCCGACAGCGCTTCCGAGGGAAGGGGGCCGCACGCGAGGATGACGATCGGCGCATCGGGTATCGACCGGGCCTCGGATGCCGTAAGGCGTATGCCGGTGCGGGTGCAGACCGCCTCCGTGACCATCCTGCCGAACATCTCGCGGTCCACCGCCAGCGCTTTCCCCGCCGGAACGCGCGCCCGCCGGGCAAGATGGATCAGGTTCGATCCCAATTCCAGCAGCTCCGCCTTCAGGAGCCCCTTGCCGGACGACTGCTCCTCGGAGCCCAGGGAATTGCTGCACACCAGCTCGCCGAACCACCCCGTCCGATGCGCCGCGGAGGAAACCGCCGGACGCATCTCGACCAGCTCCACCGGGATCCCCGCCGCGGAAAGGACCAGAGCGGCTTCGGAGCCCGCCAGCCCAGCCCCCACGACGACGACCGCTCCTTCAGACGGAGGAACCGCCGGTTTCCTCATCATTCGCCTTTTCGGGTAGAAACACGGAGAAGATGCTCCCGTGCCCGGGCTCGGAACGCACCTCGATGAATCCCCGGTGGATCTGGACGATTCTCTGCGATATCGCCAGGCCCAGTCCCGTTCCACCTTCCTTGGTCGTAAAGAAGGGGTTGAATATCTTTGCCGTGTGGGAGGGATCGATCCCCTTGCCGGTGTCGCTTACAGTCGTCACGGCGTACCGTTCCCCGTGCCGGACCTGGGGGAACAGGTCCAGACGCACATGCCCTCCTGCGGGTGTGGCCTGCACGGCGTTCCTCACGAGGTTCCACAGCACCTGTTTGAGCTGCTCGGCGTCTCCGTCGACTAACAGGTCACGGTTGCAGAGGTTCTCCACGGCCACTCCCTTTTCCCGCGCGTCTCCGGTCCTGACGGCTTCGGCTACGTCGCCTATCATGTCCGATATATTAACAGTACCTATGTTGCGCAGCGAGGGGCCGGTGTATGCGAGGAAATCGGAAATGAGGCCGTTCAGCCGCATGCTTTCCCGCTCGATGATGCCCAGGAGCGTGCGGGAATCGTCGGTAAGTTCGGGCGATTCGCGCAGCATCTGCGAGGACCCGGCGATCGACGCGAGGGGGTTCCGGATCTCATGGGCAAGGCCGGCGGCCAGCTCTCCG
The DNA here is from genome assembly GCA_016218975.1 of Deltaproteobacteria bacterium. NCBI lineage: Bacteria > Pseudomonadati > Myxococcota > Myxococcia > Deltaproteobacteria bacterium. The sequence goes on along the minus strand of JACRCO010000013.1, from coordinate 73,783 downwards.
ACGCCCGCAAGCCTGTCGGATATGCGGATCCGCTCCTCCATCTGCTTCACCGGCGTCAGGTCCTGGAAGATCACGACGCGGCCGATCACCCCGCCCTCCGCGTCCTTGAGGGGAGAGGAGGAAAATCCCAGAAATATTTCCGAGCCGTCCGGCCGCCGGAAGGATATCTCGGGACGCGGCAATCGCGACTCGCCGCGCGGATCCGCGAGCTCCAATCCGGACAGGACCTCCTCGACGCGCTTGCCGCGTGCCTCCGCCCGGCTGACGCCCAGGATGCCGCACGCCATGTCGTTCATGAGGTTCACCCTTCCCCTGGTGTCCGCCGTCAGGATGCCGGAGGGGATGTTCTCGATCACGTGCTTGTGAAACGACTCCAGTTTCTGCAGATCGTCTTCACGGGCTATTACGCGCTGTCTCGTCCTGCGGATGTCCTCTCCCAGCAGGCCGGAGAGCAGCCCTGTCAGCAGGAATCCGATGGAATTCGTAAGGGAGGTGCGGATGAACTGCGCCCATGCGAGATGCACGGTCTCGACGCCGGGAGGCGTCAGGATCCCCTGCTTTTGCAGGTACAGCATCGACACGTAGGATACGGCCGAGAGAACGGCCCAGACCATCGCTCCCTTGAGAAAAAGCTCGAAGCTTCCCAGGAGGATGACGACGACGTACATGAAGGCGAAGACGCTGTCGTAGAGCCCGGTGGCGAAGACGATGACGGACACGAACGCCACGTCCACCGCGGCTTGCACCACAGATACCGCGGCCGTCGGATCGGAGCTTCCCCAAAGCGCGAACCGGAGGAGGAGCCAGCCGTAGGAAAGGACCACGGCGGCGTACAGGTACTTGAACCCGCCCGCGAGGATGAGCTCCGGCTCCTGGAAATGGACCGAAACCACCGACGCCAGGAGCGCGAAGGTGATCCCGGTGCGCACCAGAAGGAGGTTGCGCCCCCCCGCCGCCGCCTCCCGCCGACTCTCCGCCAATCTTTATCCGCCGACGACGCCTGCCAGCTTGAAGATCGGCAGGTACATCGCAACGACGAGGCCCCCGATGACGACCCCGAGGAAGACCATGAGGAGCGGCTCGAGGAGGGAGGTAAGGGCGTCAACGGCCATGTCCACCTCTTCGTCGTAGAACTCCGCGATCTTGTTCAGCATGGTGTCGAGAGCGCCGGTCGCCTCTCCGACGGACACCATTTGCGTCACCATCGCGGGGAAAACCTTGCTGTCGGCCAGGGGCTCGGCGATCGTCTTTCCTTCGCTGATGCTCATCCTCGCCTTGAGGATAGCTTCCTCGATGATCCGGTTGCCCGCCGACTTCGCGACGATGTCCATGCTTTCCAGGATGGGGACGCCGCTGCTCACCATCGTCCCCAGGGTGCGCGCAAACCGGGCGACCGCAATCTTACGGAGGAGGGGGCCCACGATCGGCAGCCGCAGGAAGAGCCGGTCGATGTTCCGGCGCCCGTTTTCGGTGTTGCGGTACCAGCGCAGGGCGACGACGGCCAAAGCCACGAAGATGACGGCCACGAAAAAGTATTTACGGGTCGCTTCGCTCATTGCGAGGACCATCTGCGTGGGAGCCGGAAGCGCCTGTCCGAAATCCTGGAACATCTTTCCGAAGATCGGAATGACGTACACAAGGAGCACCACGGTGACGACGACCGCCACGGCGACGATTGTGGCCGGGTATACCATCGCGCCCTTGATCTTCTTTGCGAGCCGCAGCGCCTTCTCGATGTGGGCCGCAAGCCGCGAGAGGATCGTGTCGAGGATCCCGCCGACCTCCCCCGCCTGGACCAGGTTGATGAAAAGCTCGTCGAAGGTCTTCGGGTGCTTCGCAAGGGCGTCGGCGAATGTCGACCCGCTCTCCACGTCCTCCTTCGCCTTCATGATGATCTTCTTGAACGTCTGATTTTCCTGCTGCATGCCGAGGATGTCGAGGCACTGGACGAGGGGAAGGCCCGCGTCGATCATCGTGGCGAATTGGCGGGTGAAGATGGCAAGCTCCCGCTGAGTGACCTTGCCTCCGAATCCCGGCATCCGGAAACGAAGATCCGCGCCTTTCGGCTTCACCTTGACGGGAACTACCTGCTGCCTGCGAAGCTGGGCAAGGACGAACGCCTCGTTGGGCGCCTCGATTTCCCCCGTCAGGGTACGCCCCGCCTTGGTTTTTCCTTCCCAGACGAATTTCGGCATCGTATCCTCCGTGGCCCTCGGTTACACCTGCGTCCTGCGACCCGCCCCCTGCGACGCCGCATTCTGCGCGGCGGTCAGGAGATTGCGGAACTCGTCGGGATCGGAACTCCTGCCGACGGCGTCCTCCAGCGTGATGTCGCGCCGGAGATACGCGGCGAGCAGCGACTGGTTCATCGTCTGCATCCCGAACTTGGCCTGCCCCACCTGCATCTGGGAGTAGATCTGGTGGATCTTCTCCTCGCGGATCAGGTTACGGATGGCCGGATTGGGGATCATGATCTCGAGGCAAAGCGCCCGCCCGGTCCCCGAAGCCTTGGGTATGAGGATCTGCGATACCACTCCCTCGAGGACGAACGACAGCTGCGCCCTCACCTGCGGCTGCTGGTACGGGGGGAACACGTCGAGGATGCGGTTTATCGTCTGGACGCATGAATTCGTGTGAAGCGTGGCGAAGACCAGGTGTCCCGTTTCCGCCACCGTCAGCGCCGCCTCGATCGTCTCCAGGTCCCTCATCTCACCGATGAGCACGATGTCCGGATCCTGCCGCAATATGTGCTTCAGGGCCTTTTTGAACGTCTGCGTGTCCGCGTTCACTTCCCGCTGGTTGACAAGGCACTTCTTGTGCGGATGAAGGTATTCGATCGGATCCTCGATGGTGACGATGTGTTCCTGCCGCTCCATGTTGACCTTGTCGATCATCGCAGCCAGCGTCGTCGACTTGCCGGATCCGGTGGGCCCCGTCACCAGCAGCAGGCCCCTCGGCTTCTTGCACAGCTCCTTCAGGACGTTCGGGAGCCCCAGCTCGTCGAACGAGCGGACGCGGAACGGGATGGTCCTGAAGGCGCCGGCGACGGCCCCCCGCTGCAAGTAGATATTGGCGCGGAAGCGGCTCATCCCCTTCACTCCGAAGGAAAGATCGAGCTCCTTCTCCTCCTCGAAACGCTGCTTCTGCGCCTCGGTGAGGATGCTGTAGCAAAGCCGCTTGGTGTCCGGCGGTGTAAGCGGCTCGGCCGGCAGCGGGATCAGCCGTCCGTCCACGCGTATGGTGGGGGCGATCCCCGTGGTGATGTGCAGGTCGGAAGCGCCCTTCTCGTACATGACGCTCAGCATCTCATGCATCGATACCATGGCCGTCTTCCTCCTTAGTCGGCGGCGGTCACCCGCAGCACTTCCTCCAGCGTCGTGACCCCCTCCTCGACCTTCGAAAGCCCCGCCTGGCGGAGCGTCTTCATCCCGAGCCTTATCGCTTCCCGCTTGACCTCGATCGCCGATCCTCCCCGCAGAATGAGATCCTTCAGTTCCTCCTTGACCGGCATCGCTTCATACAGGGCGACCCGCCCACGGAAACCCGTTCCGTTGCATTCGTCGCATCCCCTGCCACGCGCCGGACGGGCCTGCCTGATCCGTTCGGGTTTCATGCCGGCGTCCACAAGCGCCTTCGGAAGGATCTTCACCTCTTCCTTGCAGTTTCCGCAGACCCGCCGGGCCAACCGCTGCGCCAGTATGAGGTTGAGGGATGAAGACACGAGGAACGGCTCGATTCCCATGTTGAGCAGCCTGGTGACGGTGCTGGGCGCGTCGTTGGTGTGCAGCGTCGAAAGGACCAGGTGGCCCGTGAGGGCCGCCTTGACGGCGATCTCCGCCGTCTCGTAGTCGCGGATTTCGCCCACCATGATGATGTCCGGGTCCTGCCGCAGGAACGAACGGAGCGCCGCGGCGAACGTGAGCCCGATCTCCTCCTTTATCTGCACCTGGTTGATCCCCGCGAAGTTGTATTCAACGGGGTCCTCGCAGGTGGAGATGTTGTCGGTGGTCTTGTTCAGCTCCGACAGGGCGGAATAGAGGGTCGTAGTCTTGCCCGACCCGGTGGGACCGGTGACGAGGATCATTCCGTACGGGCGATGTATGGCTTCCTGGAAATCGTTCAGCGCCTCCTGTTCGAAGCCGAGCTTCGTCATGTCGAGCTGAAGGCTGGATTTGTCGAGGAGGCGGAGCACCGTCTTTTCGCCGTAGATCGTGGGCAGAACCGAAACGCGGTAATCCATCTCCCTGCCCTTCCCGACCTTGAGCTTGATCCTTCCGTCCTGGGGAAGCCTGCGCTCCGCGATGTCGAGGCTCGACATGATCTTGAGGCGGGAGACCAGGGCGTTGCGCAGCTTGATGGGAGGCCGCATCACCTCGTAGAGGACGCCGTCGACCCGGTAGCGGATCCGGAATTCCTTTTCGTAAGGCTCGATGTGGATGTCCGAGGCGCGGCGCTTGATCGCGTCGGTGAGCACGAAATTTGCGAGCTTTACGACCGGCGCGTCGTCGACCCGGCTCTCCTGCTCGATGGCGTCGAGCTCTTCCTCGCGAACGACCTCCAGGTCCTCGTCCAGTTCCGAGATGATGTCCTTGAACTCGAGCGACTGGTCGAAATATTTGTTGATCGCGTTTGTGATGTCCTTCTCGGAGGCGAGCACCAGCTCCACAGCGTAGCCGGTCTTGAACCCGATGGCGTCGATGATCGCCATGTTCGAGGGATCGGCCACGGCGACGATAAGCTTCGCGCCGACCCGGTTGATCGGGAGGGCGAGGTGCTTCTGGACCAGGTCCTCGGGAAGGAGGCGGACCACTTCGGAATTTATTTCGTATTTGGAAAGGTCGATGACGGGGACGTTGAACTGACGGCCGAGAAAGGACAGGAGATCCTCTTCCCTGATGGACCCGGACTTGACGAGGATCGCGCCGATCCGTTCCTTCGTCTTCTTCTGGGTCTCCAGGGCGCTTCTCAATTGTTCCGGGGTGATGATGTTGCCCCTGAGAAGCATTTCCCCGATCTTGGCCGCCATTACAGACATAAAAAAGTCACCAAACAGAGCTATAATTTACATCATATTTAAGCATAATTTTATTCATTCGGCCTCAAGGGTTTTCCGCGCGACGGCCAGAAAGTCCTTCCCGGGGACCCTTTTGCCCGTCCAGATGAAAAAACTTCTCGCCGCCTGGTGCGCCAGCATCGCCAGGCCGTCGATCGCTGAAATCCCCCGCTTTTTCAAGCGGCGAACGAGCGTCGTGCCGCCCCTCCGGTAAATTATATCGGCAAATCTGCAGCCTTTCTCTACTCCTTCCAGGGGAAATTGTTCCCATTCGCTGCGCAGCCCCAATGAGGTGCATTGGACGATCAAGTCCGTCCCCTGGAATTCCTTAACCATTTTAGCAGGTTTCAGTTCTCCGAACGAAAACGCCGTTCCCGTGAAGCGCCGGGAAAGCGCCGCGGCGATTTCCTCGCCCCTCGATGGATGGCGGTTCAGAATCGAAACCTCCCTTGCGCCGTTGCGGCATAACTCGTAGGCTATCCCTTTAGCCGATCCTCCAGCTCCCAATATCACCACCCTCCCGAAGCGCCTCCCCCATCCCTCGCCCGCCGTCGCGTCCAGGAATCCCCGTCCGTCGGTGTTGTCCGCGAAAAGCCTGCCGCCCTTTACACGGATAACGTTCGCGGCGCCGCACGCCTCCACCGCATCGGACCGCTCGTCGGCAAGGGACGCAGCCTCTTCCTTGTGCGGAATCGTTATGTTCCCTCCCAGGAAATTCCCCGCCCGGATGACCCGGAGGAAATCCGCCATAAGCCCCGGGGGGATGTCGAAGCCGATGTATCGCAACGGGAGGCCGAGCCGCCGGATGGCGGCATTGTGCATCGCGGGGCTTAACGAGTGGGAGACGGGATGGCCTGCTATGAATAAGAGGGTTTCCACCCTGGTCCTGGCCTGCCCTCCCGCCCGCGCTTGACGGCTCACCTTTCGAGTTCGAGGTTCCAGTACGTGAAGTCCACGAGGTTCAGGAAGGGCAGCCATTCACGGTGGACCGGCCCCCGGAGGGAAAAGGCGTATTCCGGCGTCCATCGGGGGCGTGCGGGACGGGCGATCGTCCGCAGCCCTGCCTCTTCCGGCAACATGCCTCCCTTTTTCTTGTTGCACGGGAGGCAGCTGCAGACTATGTTTTCCCACGTGGTATTCCCGCCCCGGGACCTCGGGATGACATGGTCCAGGTTCAGATCGCTCCTCGGATGCGCCTTCCCGCAATATTGGCAAGTGTTCCGGTCCCTTACGAAAATGTTGTGCCTGCTGAAACGCACGGTTCGCTTGGGAACACGGTCGTAGGCCACCAGCACGACGACCCTCGGGACCCTGATCACTCTTCCCACAAGGCCCACGGCCTCGTCGTGCGCGTGGACGGACAGCTCGCTCCACGACTGGAAATCGAACATTTCATACTGAGAATTGATAGCGCGCGCTAGCCCGGAATAGAGAAGGCAGAACGCCCTGCGGACATTCGTGACATGGACAGGGAAAAAGGCCCGGTTGAGGACCAGCACGCCGGTGTTCAGCATGTTCTTTTATACACTGCGGGGGCGGCTCCCTTCAACTGGGAACTTGGGCCGCATTTTTCATGGCCTGTATTTTTCACCGGGCATCTGCCGCGGCGGCGAGGAGGGCGGCGGCGAGAACGGCGACCTCTCCGTCGCGGACCGTGCGCATGTCGAGGAGGAGTTTTCCCTTGCCGATGCGCGCCACGACCGGCGGATTTCCGCGCCGGAGCCTTTCCTCCAGTTCCTCGACCCGGACCGTGGCATGTTCCACCGCCACGCATGCCGTCGGGATCCCGATATCGGGCATCGCGCCTCCGCCCGGGGAGGAATCCGCCCGGACGACCTCCAGCTTCAGGCCTGCGCCGCCCCCCTTGCCGATCCTTCGAACGAACCTGCGCGCCCGCGCACGGACGGCCCCTTCACCTTCAGTAAGCATAGACAGCACCGGCACGCGTACCGCCGCCCTGCGTTCGTCGGCATAAAGCGAAAGCGTGGCGGCAAGCGCCGCAAGGCAAAGCTTGTCGATTCGAAGCGCGCGGGACAGGGGGTGCTTTTTCAGTGGCTCGACCAGGGCTTTCCTCCCCGCGATGATCCCAGCCTGGGGCCCGCCCAGAAGCTTGTCGCCGCTCACGGTCACTATGCCGGGTCCCTGCGAAAGCGCCTGCCGGATCGTCGGCGTACCGGGGATGCCCGCCGCGGAAAAATCGAAGACGGCGCCCGATCCCAGGTCCTCCATCACGGGAATCCCCAGTCGGTCCCCCAGGGAAGAGAGGGCGGCGGGAGAAACTTCCTCGGTGAACCCCGATACGCTGAAATTTGACCGGTGGACCTTCAGAAGCAGAGCCGTCCGCGACGTGACCGCCTTTTCGTAATCCTCGAGCCGTGTGCGGTTGGTCGTCCCCACTTCGACGAGGGACGCTCCGCTCTCGGCCATGATGTCCGGGATCCGGAACGAGCCGCCTATTTCCACCAACTCACCCCGGCTTACGAGGACATCACGTCCCCTGGCCAGCCCCGCAAGGCATAGGAGCACCGCGGCCGCGTTGTTGTTCACGACGTGCGCCGACTCCGCTCCCGTGAGGCCGAGGATCAGGCGTTCGAGATGGACAAGCCGCGAGGAACGTGCGCCGGCCGCAAGATCGTACTCGAGGTTCGAATACCCCCGGGCGGCGAGGGAAACCGCGCGGATCGCCTCCTCCGGCAGGGGAGCCCTTCCGAGATTGGTGTGTATGACGACGCCGGTCGCGTTGATCACGCTCCGCAGCGACGGCTCTTCGGCGGCGGCGATCTCCACCGGCAGGCGGGACAGGACAATGGCAGTCCACTCCTCCCGGCTGCGGGGCTGCGCGGCGGAAGACGCCTCCTGACGCAGGGAGGAAAGAATCCTCCTGACGGCGTCAAGGACGACGTCGCGCGGGACTTTTTCGAGGTGCTCCCGGATCTCCCGGATTTCCAGAAGGGAAGCGACGGAAGGAATACTGCGCAATCGGTCCGGATCGGGCATCTTTTATACAGGCGCCCCGGCCTACTCCTTTTCCAGTTCCTGGAGCAGGATCTTCTTTCCGTACTGGGCGTTCTTTATCACCAGGGACTCGGCGAGCTCGGGGTTCCGCTTACGGAAAGCCTCGATGATTTCCTTGTGCTGCCTGATTATCCCCTCGATCTTCCCCCGCATGGCGAGGATCAGGCGGAACCTCTGGAATTGCATCACGAGGTTCTGGACGATCGCATGAAGCCTTTCGTTGCCGCATGCATTGAGGAAGACGTCATGGAAATCGTTGTGGAGGAGAAGCACCTTGCGAAGGTCCTTTTTCCCGGCCGCCGCCTCGATCTGCCGGTTCAGCGATTCCATCCGGTTCAGGTCCTTCTCGGTGAGGGTTTTCGCGGCAAGGCGCGCCGCGTATCCTTCGAGCACCATCTTCAGGTCGTAGAAATCGGAAATGTCCTTCGCCGAGATGGATGCGACGACTGCCCCCTTCCTGGGAACTACCGTGATGAATCCCTCCGACTCGAGCTGGCGGAACGCTTCGCGTATCGGCGTACGGCTGATCCCGAAGCGGTCGGCAAGGTCGGGTTCGGCGACCCGGGTGCCGGCCGGAATCTGGCCGTTTACTATCGCGCTGCGGACCGTCTCCACGATCTTTTCCCGGAGGGTCATGTGATTGTCTATCTGGATCTTCAGCTTTTGCAGCAAAGGGATGTCTCCTCGTCGTAACGGATTGCACGTTACTGTATGCAGTATACAAAAACATGTCAAGGCATTTCAAACAGGCGTTTCATATCCGAGCCTCCCCGGAGAAGTCCTGCCGCCTGCGGGGTTGCTCCTCCCCCGGCGATGGGGTATCTTCGGGGCCATGGAATGGACTGTACACGCAACGGTCCCCTACCCGATGTTGCTTTCCCCGGAGACAGCCCCCCTCCTCGCGGCCGGCGGCGTGGGGCCCGAGATCTACTTCTCCGGGAAGACGCTCGACTCGCTTGCGGAGGGAGAAGCGGAAAAGGCGGCGGGCAAGTTGCGCGACGCCGGCGTAAATAGCGCAACGTTCCATGCTCCGTTCGAGGAGGTATGGCCGGGCGCGCGCGACGAAGCCGCCCGCGGCCACGCGGTGCGCCGCCTCAAGCAGGCCGTGTCCCTGGCGCCTGTCTTCCGCCCCCTGGGGATCGTGATGCACGCGGGGTATTTCGGATGGCTTTACGATTTCGATCCCGACAAATGGTTCGAACCGGCCTTGCGGACTTTCGGCGAAGTCGTCGACGCCGCCGAGAAGGCCGGAGTCGACCTCTTCCTGGAGAACGTCTTCGACGAGGTGCCGGATCACCTGCTCAGGCTGCGGCACGCGCTCGGCTCGAAGCGGATCGGCTTCTGCTGCGACGCGGGACATGCGGCGCTCTTTTCCGGGCTCCCGGTGAACAAGTGGCTGGAGGCGTTCGGAGCCGGCACGAGGGAGCTGCACCTGCACGACAACCGGGGGCTGCGCGACGATCACCTGCCGGTCGGGGAAGGATCGATCAATTTCCGGGGGGTGCTGAACGCGGCGCTTGACGCGGGATCCGCCCCCATCCTGACGCTGGAGCCGCACCGAATCGAGCATTTCCACCGCGGGCTCGCCGCGCTCCGGGGGCTGCTCGCGGAGCTGCCCTGAATCCCCTCCAAGCGGGAAATGCGGGTTAACCGATCTCCTTAAGCATACCGTCGATGAAGCGAAGCATGTCCTCGCGGGGATGGACTTCCGACAACTCCGCAAATACCGGAGAGCCGCCGTGCTCCCCCGCGATTTCATCGCGCAGCACCCGGAAAAACATCCGTCCCGCAACCGGGTCGTACTGGCGGCGAAGCGACGACCGCAGCTCCCCCAATGCTTCCCGGAGCGGCAAGCCGCTCCTGTACGGCCGGTCGGAAGTCATGGCGTCGAACGCGTCGGCAAGCGCAATGATCTTCGCCCCCATCGAAATCTGACGATCCCTCTTCCCTACGGGATATCCCGATCCGTCGATGTGTTCGTGATGGTCCCTCGCGAGGGCCGCGACGTCGGGATAGGGAAAACGGATTTCGGAAAGGATGTCGAAACTCGTCAGGGGATGCCTGCGGATCTCGAGAAGCTCCTCCTCGGAAAGCGGGGAGCGCTTGGAAAGGATCGACCGCGAAGTTCCGATCTTCCCCACGTCGTGAAGTATGGAGGCGATGTGGATGGCCTGCACCTCGTCCTCCGGAAGGCCCAGCCCCTTAGCTATCGATACCGAAATCTTCGCCACCCGTTCCGAATGGCCGCGCGTGTAAGGATCCTTCGCTTCGATCGCCGCAGCCAGGGCGCGGATCGTATCCAGGAAGATCTCCTGCATCCCGTCGAGCAGCCGCTCGTTTTCCGTCACCTTGCTCCGGAGCGCTTCGTTCAGGCGGGAAATGTCCTCGAGGACCCGGTGGTTGGCGATGTGAGAGGACAGGACGGAAGTCATCACGCTCAGGGTTTCACGCTGCCGGACCGTCAGGGGCGATCCCGTAAGCGTTTCTCCCAGTGCCAGCAGGCCTGAAGATCCGTTCCATGCCCCGAGAGAACATAGAAAGTCCACCCTGAACGACGGAACCGCCTTTTCCATTTCATCCGCCGCCTTGCGGACCGGCGCGGAAATCTCCTTGCGCCCCATGACGATCGGACGGCTCGAGCGGCGGAGCGCCGTAACGAGGTCCCGCGTTTTCTCGATTGGCGGGATTCCGGGGGGGAGTCCACGGGAGACCTTTACACGGAATTCCCCGTGCTCCTCGAGGAACAGGGCTCCTTTCACGATCGAGAACGTTCCGAGTATTACCATCAGGGAAAGGTGAAGGGCCTCCTCGAAGTTTCGCGCGCGGGATATGCAAAGCGTGAAGTCACGGAGAGCCCTTAGCTTGAAAGCCTCCCGCCGCCCCGCGGGCAATCGCTCTTCGCCGAACAGGTCCCTTTCAGGCGGAAGAACCGAAATGCCCAAGAGCATCCTCCTCACGTTCGAATACGCGGACGTAACGGGCCACGCCCGTCATATGGAAGAGTTCGCGATTGATGCGGCTCAACGCGCAGAAGGCCAGCGAGCCGTTACGTTCCATTATCTTTTCCACGATGTCGATGATGATTGAAATGCCGATGCTGTTGATCAGGCGCGTTCCTTCGAAATTCAGGAGGAAATTTCTGACCCCGGAATCGAGGGTTTCCTGCACGACGCGCTCCACTTCCTCGCCCAGGAGGCTGTTCAGGTAGCCGTCTATGTACACTACAAGCGCATTTTCCGTTAGGCGCGTCCTCACCGTAAGATATGTCATGTGCGGGCTCTATTCGGGATCCGGAGATCCCGCTCCTTCCTTTTCAGTTCCGGGTTCAAGGTACTTCACCATTCGCACGACGGTTCCCCCGTCCCCGGTCCTGATCTCCACGTCGTCCACCAGTTCACGGATCAGCTTGAGCCCCCATCCGCGGTTGCGGCGGGACTCGTCGGTCCTGCCTCCGCGGAACCCCTTTCCCTCGTCCTGCACGAAAAGCTCGATTTTCGTGGGTGAAAGCACATACCGGAGCCTGACCTTTCCCGACTCCGCGCCGCTGTGTTCGAACGCGTTGATGCATGCCTCTATCAAGGCCATCTTGATCCGGTCCACGGAATCCGCATCGAGGGAGGCGTAGGCCGCCACCTCCTCCGCCACCCGCGCCGCCACCACTTCCGTGTCCGCCTTCATGGGAAGGACCAGCTCGAATTCAAGCGGCTCGGGCCCCGGCGGCGGGTCCGCCGGCTTGCGTGATTCGGCCTGGAGCTCGATCTCCTCCAGCCCGAACAGGTTCAGGAAGATGAGCATCTGGGAACGGTGGGTCAGGAGGATGCCGTACCTGCCCGCCAGTTCGATCGCGACGGGGTCCACCCCCCCCTCGAAGAGGATCCATTTCCGGAGCTGATGCTCCTTCAGGCCCTTTTCGAGGATCAGCAACCGGCACCGGTTCTCGAAATGTTCCACCGCCATGGCGCTGAGCGTCTTCCCGGCGTTCACGTCCACCGCCCAGATCACGAGGTTCTCCTCGGAGAATTCCGCGTCGAGGAACCCGTAGGCCACCATGTCGAAATCCAGCCTCGGGCCGCGACGGCGGGTCCGGTAGCCGGTGGAAACGGAGCTGATCTTGGGAAGCCGCATCTTCTGCGGTTCCTTCTCCATTCCCATGACAACCTCGAGAAGCCCTTTTCCCCCGAACCGGTCCCGGAAAAGCCCGAACCGGAAGAGGAGCATCGGGACTTCGCGGCAGTCCCAACGGCGCATGAGCTCCTTGGTCGTGCCGATCCACTTATCACGCTCTCCCTCGGCGGGTTCCGCCGCGGCCAGGAACAGTTTCGCCTGCACGATCGCGGCGGCGACCTGGGAACTGTTCATCCCTGCGACGCCTCTCTCGAACGCCCAGTAGAGAAAGTCCGCGAGCACCGGGTCCTCGGAAAACCTGATCTGGTCGAAATCGGACTTCGCAAGCCCCTTGAACTCCAGCGTCGAGAGGATTCTCCCGCCGTCTTCCGAGGAAGTCCCGAGGAGGGAAAGAGCCCCGTCGAAAGTGTCGAGCGGAAAGCGGTCGCAGAGGATGCGCTTCAGGAACTTCACCGCCCGCGCCCGGTCGACCCGGTCGGGAAAGGCGTTTTCGAAGAACTCCCGCCAGTACCGGTTGAGCTGCCCTTCGGTCACCGACTGGGCGTAGATATTCTCGAAGGAAATCTCGTCGGTCACGGCTTCGCACCGGAAGGACACTTCCTCGGCGAACATACGCTGGTATACCGGCACGTGCCCCAGCCTTGCGGCCGCTCGTGCCTGTATGGGGACGGGCATTCCGATCTTCCGCCGATCCAGAAGGGAGGTCCAGAGCGATTCCGACGCTGCGGGGGAAAGACCCGCGATCTCCATCATCTGGAAAGTGCCGAACAACCCTTCCCGCTTGAGGCAGGAAGTCACGTGCCCCGGAGACGAGCCGGACACGATCATGGGGAAATGGCCCGATTTTATGTACGGGCGCAGAATGGAAAGCATCGCCCCGTCGGGAATGCCCTGGAGTTTGGTCGTATACTGGAAATCGTCGAAGAGAAACACCGGATGAAAGAGATCTCCCCCGGTCGAGAACGGGAAGGAAACCGCGCTGACCAGTGCGGACAGGCCGTCGCCGCGCTCCGTGAAACGGCGGTGCGCGAGAAGGAGCTCGCGGCAATCGGAGAGGCCGAAGGACACGAGCCTTTCGCACATCGCATCGGCGTCGAACGCGGCGGGGGGGGAATCCCCGAGAAAGACCAGGGCCTGCCAAAGGAACTCCTGGAGGAAATGCTGGGAGAGCGCCAAAGGATGGGAAAGGATCTTGCTGAAGGAGAAATAGAACGGGAACGGCCGGGGCGAGGCCGTTTCCTCAGGGAGCGACTGAAGCTCGTGTTTGAGCTTCAGGAGAAGGGAAGTCTTTCCCACGTTGGGAGGTCCGTAAATCATAACGGACGCCCCGACGCCGGACTTCCCGTCCCTGCATACGCGCAAGAGGGTGGCCAGCTCCTCTTCGCGACCGTAGAACTCGTCCGGCCGGAACGAAAAACCGGCTCCCTGGTTCCAGATCAGTCGCACCGCCTCAATCTCCCCCTCTCGCGACCATCAGGGTAATGTAACTTGAATGAATTGATTTTTCAAAAATAAGTTGGGATTGTAGGGAAACCATGAAAATCATCCCTCCCTCCATACAGAAACCGTCCCGTTACGGGGGCGCCGAGGTACGGCGCCGGCTCCGTTCCCGGGATGACGCAAGGGTCCGGGTGCTGATCGCATTTCCGGACGTCTATGAAATCGGGATGTCGCACCTTGGCATCCTTATCCTGCATGAAATCCTGAATGCACGCCCCGGAACCCTTTGCGAGAGGGTCTTCGCTCCGTGGACGGACATGGAGGAGCACCTGCGTTCCACCGGAACGCCGCTGTCCTCGCTTGAATCGGAGCGCCCCGCGCGGGAATTCGACGTCCTTGGATTTTCACTCTGCTATGAACTTACCTACACCAACGTCCTGACCATGCTCGACCTCGCAGGCATTCCGCCGCTCCGCGAGGCGCGCCGGGAAACGGACCCGCTGGTGCTCGGCGGAGGAGTGTGCACGCTCAATCCCGCCCCCATAATGCCCTTCTTCGATGCGCTTCTCGTGGGCGACGGCGAAGAGGCGGCGCTTGAAATCGTCTCCCGCGTCGAAGCGCGGAAGGAAAGGAAGGGGACCCGGGGCGAGCTTCTGGCGGAGTTGTCCGGGATCCCCGGAGTGTACGTGCCCGGCATTTCCACGGGAGTTTCCCGGAGAGTTCTGCCCGACCTTGCCGCCTCTCCCCTGCTTCCGGATCCGATTCTCCCCGCGATGCGCATCGTCCACGACCGGCTGAGCATCGAGATCTCGCGCGGATGCACAAGGGGGTGCAGGTTCTGCCAGGCCGGATACGTCTATCGCCCGCTGAGGGAGCGAGACCCCCTGCTTCTGCTGCGGTATCTCCAGGAGACAGCGCCACGGACGGGATTCGACGAGGTGGGGCTCCTGTCACTGTCTGCCGCCGATTACGGCTGCATCGACCGGCTGATCACGGAAGCGATGGAGACGCTCTCGCCCGAGAGGATCTCCGTTTCCCTCCCTTCGCTCCGGCTCGACGCGCTGAAGGAGAACACCGTGCGCCAGATCCGCAAGGTGCGCAAGACGGGATTCACTCTGGCGCCCGAGGCGGGGACGGAAAGCCTTCGCCGGTCGATCAACAAGGAGATCCCCGACGAGGACCTGCTGCGTTCCGCCGAGTGGATATTCTCCAACGGATGGCAGACGCTTAAGCTCTATTTCATGGTGGGGCTGCCGGGCGAGACGGCTGCGGACGTCGCCGCGATAGGGCGGCTTGTAAAACGGGTTGCCGCCGTGGCCCGCCGCCACGGAAAACGGAACTCGGTTACGGCGAGCATTTCCGCTTTCGTACCCAAGCCGCACACGCCGTTCCAATGGGAACGCCAGATCGGGAAGGAGGAGATCGAGGAGCGTTTGGCGATCGTCCGCGCGGAAGTCGGCCGGGACAGGAACATCGAGGTGAAGTTCCACTCCCCCGCGGTTTCCGAGCTGGAAGGAGCGTTTTCCCGAGGGGACGGGCGGCTTGCCGGCGTGCTGCTGCGGGCCTGGCGGCTTGGGGCGCGCTTCGACGCGTGGACGGAGGAGTTCCGCCCCCACGTCTGGCGGCGGGCATTCGAAGAGGCGGGGATCGACCGGCGCGAGTTTCTGAATGAAAGGGACCCCTCGATCTCTCTCCCGTGGGAATTCGTCGACGCCGGGATCGACCGCGCTTTCCTGCTCCGCGAGCGTGAGAAAGCCCGCTCCGGGGAAGCGACACCCGACTGCCGCGCGGGGACATGCTCGGCGTGCGGGGCCTGCCCCCCGGGCCTTTCCAACATCGTATACACCTCCATGGGCGGGGAAGAGGCCATTCCGTCCGACGCCGGGAATTCGGCCTCATCCGAATGCGCACAATCCCCCGCTGGGCGCTATTTCGCGAGAATCCGGTATGCGAAGGAGGGGGCCGCCCGCTACCTCTCGGGCCTGGAGATCCAATCCCTGTGGGGGCGGGTCTTGAGGCGCGCGGGCTTTCCGGTCGCCTACAGCCAGGGGTTCAACCCCGCCCCGAGGCTCTCCTTCTCGCCTGCCCTGCCGGTTGGGACGGAGAGCGAAGCCGAGTTTCTGGAAGCGGAGTTCCACCTGCCGGTGACCGCGCCCGAAATCGAACGGAAACTCCCGCCGTTCCTTCCGGAGGGGATCCGGGTCGTGTCCGCCCGCTACCTTCCGCCGGGGACGCCGCGGCTGTCGGATTTCGACATCTCCTGCACCTACAGGATCGAACCGGTGCCGCAAGGGAGTTTCCCTGAAGGCGTGTCGCCGGAAACGGCGGCGGCGGCGTGGCGGGAGTTCATGTCTTCCCCCACATTCCCGATCGCCGTGTTCCGCGAGGAATCCCGGCGGGAAATCGACCTCAAGCCCCTCGTCGGGAATTTTGGGATGAACGGAAAGCAACTCTCCATTACAATCATCCATGGTACGGGGAGAGGCGTGCGGCCGCTCGACGCCGCTTCGGCGATCCTGAAGACGGCGCTTCCTCCCGACCGGTTCGTCTCCAGGAAAATATCCGCGGAACCCGTTCCGCGAAAGAAGAAGTAAGGTGCAGAAGGCAAACAAGCTAATCGTGGTGAACGCAGCCCCGTACGAGACGCGGGTGGCGACCCTGGAATCCGGTATCCTCGTCGAGCTCCTCGTCGAGCGCAAGAGCGACCAGAACATCGTGGGGAACATCTACAAGGGCAAGGTCATCCGCGTCCTTCCCGGGATGCAGGCCGCATTCGTCGACATCGGCATGGACAAGGCGGGCTTCCTGTTCGCCGGAGACTTCGTGACGCCGCAGCTCGAATTCGATTCCGACGGGAGCGACGAGACGTCCCTGGCGGAAGACATAGGCATCAGGGAAGCCCGCTATCCGCAGGAGCACTTCCTCCCTCCCATCGAAGGGCTGATCCGCGAGGGGCAGCATATCCTTGTACAGGTCGCGAAGGAGCCGCTCGGCACCAAGGGGGCGCGGATCACAAGCCACATAACGCTGCCCGGCCGCTACCTCGTGCTGCTGACCTGGTCGACGCACATCGGTGTTTCACGCCGTATCGACGACCCCGAAGAGCGTGAACGGCTCACGAAGCTCGTGGAAAAGGTCCGCCCGGAGGGCATGGGCGCCATCGTGCGCACGGCCGCCGAAGGTAAAACGGAGGGAGAGCTCAAGGCGGATATCGACTATCTCGTCCGCCTCTGGGAATCGATCCGGAAAAAAAACGAGGCGTCCAACGCCCCGGCGCCGGTCCACAGGGAGTTATCCCTTTCGCTGCGCGCCGTGAGGGACCTGTTCTCCGCGGACATGGACCGGATCGTCGTCGATTCCGAGGAGGAACACTCCCGGATCCGCGGGTTCGCCGCCCAGTTCTTCCCACGCATCCAGGACCGCATCGAGCTGTACGACGGGCCGCAGCCGGTATTCGAGCATTACGGAATAGAGATCGAACTGGCGCGGGCGCTCGACAAGAAGGTTTGGCTCAAGAGCGGCGGATACATCGTCATCGAACAGACCGAGGCGCTGACCGTGATCGACGTCAACACGGGGAAGTACGTCGGCCGTACCTCGCTCGAGGAAACGACGGTAAAGATCAACCTTGAGGCGGTAAAGGAGATCGTCTACCAGCTCCGCCTGCGGAACATCGGCGGTATCATCATCATCGATTTCATCGACATGAAAAGCGAGGAGAACCGGGAAAAGGTGTACCAGGCGCTGGTGGAAACGCTGCGGGCCGACAGGAGCAAGACGACCATCTGCAAGATATCGGAGCTTGGGCTGGTGGAAATGACCCGGAAGCGCGTGCGCGAGAGCCTGGCCCGGTCGCTGTCGGAGGCGTGCCCCTACTGCTCCGGGGAAGGCGTGATCAAGTCGAAGAAGACGATCTGCTACGAGATTTTCCGGGCGCTGGAGCGCCAGGGCTCTCTGCTCGCCGGGAAGCAGGTATCTCTGCACGTGCACCCGGGGCTTGCGGAGGAGCTGTTCGGCGAGGAGCGCAAGTTCCTCGAAAAGCTGGAGACGCGTTTCGGGATGAAGGTGAACATCTCCGCGTCCGACAAGCTGCACATCGAGCAGTACCAGATCGAGCACGCTTGACTTCGGGACGCGCAGTCCATACTCTATGGGGCTGCGTTTTCGCAGCCTGCCCGAATCGGGCCGACGTAGCTCAACGGTAGAGCAGCTGATTCGTAATCAGCAGGTTGCCGGTTCAATCCCGGCCGTCGGCTCCAATCCTCCTTCGATAGAAATTTGCACCGATAGGGTTCAGCGGGACCTGACGGCCGGGCGGTCCAGCACTTCGCGGACCTTGAGGGCCAGCGCGTCGGCCGTGAACGGTTTCTGGACGAAATCGATCCCCGGCTCCAGCACCCCGTATTGCACTATCGCGTCGTCCGTATAACCCGACATGTACAGCGCCTTTACGCCCGGCCTCCGGTGCGCCACCCGGCGTGAGACCTCCATTCCGCTCATCCCGAGCATCACCACGTCGGTCAGAATGAGGTGGATGATCCCGTGATGCCGCTCGCAGACCCGCAGGGCTTCCTCCCCGTTCCCGGCCGTCAGCACCTTGTAGCCGTTCTTTCCCAGGATCTCCTGCACCAGCTGCCGGACGATTTCCTCGTCCTCCACGACCAGGACGGTTTCGCTTCCCCGCCGCTCCCCGGGCGCCTGCGCCGCCTGCAACGCCGGGGATACGTTTTCATCCACGCGGGGAAGGTAGATCTTGAAGGTCGTCCCCAGCCCCGGTTCGCTGTAAACGAAGATATTGCCGCCGCTCTGCCGGACGATGCCGTAGACCGTCGATAATCCAAGCCCGGTACCTGTCTCCTTCGTCGTAAAGAAAGGTTCGAAGATGTGAGACAGGGTCTTTTCGTCCATCCCCGCACCGTTGTCGCTCACGGCCAGCATGACGTACGGTCCCGGAGATATTCCTTCATGAAGCGCCGTATACGCTTCGTCCAGCTCGACGTTCGCGGTTTCGACGGTAAGCTTTCCGCCGCGGGGCATCGCGTCGCGGGAATTGACCGTCAGATTAACGATGACCTGTTCGATCTGTCCCGGATCGGCCTTCACATTGCCGAGCTTCTCGTCCCGATGGGTCACCAGGTCGATATCCTCGCCGATAAGCCTCCGCAGCATCTTGTCCATCTCATCAACGACCGTGTTCAGGTTGATGACCTTCGGAACGAGGATCTGCTTCCTGCTGAAGGCCAGAAGCTGCTGCGTCAGCGTGGCGCAACGCTCGGAAGCCTTCCTGATTCCTTCGATATCGTGTCTCAGCGGTTCTATCCCCGTAAACCGCAACAAGGCCAGGTCGCAATAGCCGATGATGGCGGTAAGGAGGTTGTTGAAATCATGCGCGATCCCCCCCGCAAGCTTGCCGATCGATTCCATCTTCTGGGCCGAGAAAAGCTGGGATTCGAGTTTCTTCTGTCGTGTGATGTCGCTTATGAACGTCAGCGCCGCCGCCCGCCCTTCCCAGTCGATAGGCGCCGCGTTGACCTGCACCCACAGGTCTTCTCCGGACTTGTTCCGCACCCGAATGGAAAAGATGCCCGGGGTTTCCTCCCCTCGCAGGCGCTTTCTGTACATTTCCCGGACCATCTCCCTGTCGTCCGGGTGGACCAGGCCGGTGAACGGCATGCGTCCCAGCTCTTCAGGCGAATACCCGGAGATCCGCGCAGCGGCCGGGTTCGGAAACTTGATCCGTTCATCCTGAACGATGCAGATGGCCTCGTCGGCGTTTTCGATCAGGTGGCGGTACTTCGACTCCGATTCCAAAAGCTCCGCCGTCCTCTCCTCGACCCGATTCTCCAGGGTCACCTTGGCTTCCTTAAGCTCCGCATGGATACCGGAAAACGTATCCGCAAGGTTGTTCATCCCCTCCACGAGGTCGCGCCATGCTCCCGCGAAGGTCCCGGATTCGCCGCGCCGGTCAAGGCGTCCCGCCTGGACCGACCCGATGAGCCCGTGCGTTTCCCACAATACCCGGCGGATGGAGTTTTTCATGGACTGGAAAGCGTCTGCCAGCGCCCCTATCTCGTCCTGCCGCCCGACGTCGATTTCCTGGCTCAGGTCCCCTTTCGCTATGCCGTGCGCCACGCTCACGATCCTGTCGAGCGGCCGCATGGCCATGCTTATAAGGAAGTACACGAGGATGCAGCCGACCGAAGTGAAAGCGACGGCAAGAAGCAGCCCTCTCGCGACGATCCGCCGCTCGTTTTCCTTCATGGAAGACTTCGAAAATCCCAGGCGGACCCATCCGATTTTTTCCTTCACCTTGCCGGTGGAATCGCCCTTCCGGAACATGTCGATTTCCGACACTTCCCTTTCGGTGAAGATCGGAGCGTAAAAGACGAAAGCGTCCTCGTTTTCCATCATGGAAACGGGGGTGTCCGTGGAAGGGTCGGGTTCGGGGCGCAAAAGCGGCGGACCGTCATGGACCAGCATTTTCATTGAGCTGTCGTAGAAGGTGAAGGAGGAAACTTCGGAACCGCTTCGCAGGAAGGACAGCGTGTTTTTCAGCAGCTCGGCATTCCCGGAAAGTATCGGCAGCTCTCCGGTTTTCGTAGCCAGCGTCGTTATCGTTTCCGCCCTCTTGATGATCTCGTTCCTCGTTATCTCCTTCTCGTTCTTGATGGTTTCGTAGGTGTAGACGAGCGACACGACCACGAGGATCGCCATCACGAACGCCATCGACTTCATTTTGAACGTAAGGTTCACGGGTATATTTTTTTCGCCTTCCGGACGATCTCGATCGGGAGCTGAATTCCCATTTTCCTGGCGGTTTCGCTGTTCAGGTAAAGGTCGAACCGCTGCGGCGGGGACGGCGGAACCTGCCCGACATTCGTTCCCTTGACCGCCTTGGCGGCATACTCGCCGATCCGGCGGCCGACGTTGGCGGGATCGAACACAAGGGCAAGCAGCGCCCCCTGCCGCACGTTCTTTTCCGAAATTCCCAGCAAAGGGATCTTCTTTCGGAACGAAAGGAGATACGCTTCCTCCAGCGCCGTGGCCGTCAACAGGGAGATGTCGGGAGGGAGCAGTATGGCGTCCGCGGAATCCAGCCGCCGCAGCGTATCCACGAATTCGCCCGCGTTTTTCACCCGGTAGGAAACGACCTTTCGGTTTTCCTCCCGGTCGAGCACGCTCAACTGGTCCCGTGTTCCGACGACCGCCATCTTCCTGATGGAGTGAAGGTGCTCGTTGATGAGATCAACGTATTCCTTGACGGGGGTCCCCATGTAAAAACCCGTGGTGTTCGGCCTGCTGACGGCGGGCGGAGTAACGACCAGGTCATATATGACGAGAGTGGAGGACGGCAGGCCCAGGGCGTCCGCCAGCGCATCCTTTCCGAGCGCGACGATTACTTTCGCCTTCTCCTTCTCCGTTATCGACCGCAGCCTTCCCCGGACTTCGGAGGGAGAATACGTCGTGAAGGAAGAATCGTACGTCTGACGGATCCCCGCGATCATCTCCACGACCGGCTTCAACTGCGTATCGCCGACGACGATCACATCCGCCGCCTCGGGCGCGAGGGCAAACGGACCAATCAGAAAAAAGGCGATCGCCAGGGCAATTATCGAATAACGATCGATCATGGGATATCGTCAGAACCGGAGCCGCAAACCGGCCTCGACCCACCTTCCCGGGTTCGGAAAAACGTATAAAGAATATGCGTCGGAGTTGGTCACGTTGTGGACGGTCAGGAAAAGGTCCATGTTCGTCCTTTCCGCCGCGCGTATCCTTTCGATGAAGTTGAAGTCCCACAGGAACGCATAGACCGCCCTTGAATCCGCCGGTTCGTCCCAATTGACGTAGGTGCCTGCAAGCTGCGCCGTTCGATGCTTCCTGTCATCGTACATCACGCCCGCGTGAAACGAGTAAATGGTCCTCGGATCCCGCGTGGAATCCGACTCGACGCGTACGTAGGCATGGGCTGCTTTAAGGGAAATATTGTAGAAAGGCGCTGTTTCCGTCTCGATCTCATAGCCGTTTCGCGTGACTTCGCCGCTGTTCACGGCGACCTTGAACGGCGGCCTGGACGCGACCCGTTCCGTTACGATTTCCTTCGTGGATTCATGCCGGAAAAGGGTTACCTTTACGTTCGCATGCTCCGTGACGGCCGATTCCAGCCCCGCCTGGTAGGACCAGACCCGCTCCGGTTCCAGCGCGGGGTTAGGCTCGATGAAGAACCCTCCGCCCAGGATAAAAACCAGTGGAGGCGCTGTGAACCCCCGGGCGACGGAAGCGCGGGCCACGGTGTGCTCGCCGAGGGAGAATGTGGCGCCCATGCTTGGACTCAGGAATGTGCCGCTGACGTTGTTGCGGTCGAGCCGGACGCCGGGAGTGACGGCAAGCCTGCCGGCGACAATTGTGTCGTTTACGAACAGCGCCCATTTATCGACGCGGGGCTCGACGAAGGTCGATGACGGTTGATTGTAGGGGGGCGATTGATACTGGGGCCCGTAACGGATTGTCTGCTGAAGCGTTCCGTGCCCGAATTCCGCTCCCGCCACCACCGTGTGCCTGTCGCCTGCATGAACGAGTTTCAGATTACCGCCCGAAGTCCTGTCGTCGGTGATCGTCTCCCGCCGAAGCTGGTCGGTGGCGGGAACGAAGCTCGACGAGTCGAACTTCTGGCGAATATAATGGAGAGCGCCTTTCAGGCTCATTCGGGGGGACACGCGGTAATTGAAGGAGCCGGTCGCGAAAAGGACGGAAAGGTCTATGCCGGAACGTGTCGGCATTACCGGATTGTCGCCGCTATCGCTGAAGTGATCGCCGTATCCCGCGGAGAAGAGAAGATCCAGATCACGTGAGGGGGTAACGCCGACCTTGGCGTAGGCCCTGTTTTTCTCGGTCGCCCGGTGGTCGCGCAGCCCGTCCGAATCCTGCCAGCCCGCGAACAGGTAGTAACCGGCGCTGCCTGGCCGGCCGAAGAGTTCCCCGTTATAGTCCTGCGAGTTTTTTTCCCCGTAGGACGCGCTGACCGTCGCTTTCGGCGTTCGGGTGACGCCCTGGTCCTTCGTGATGATATTTACGACGCCCCCCAGGGCGGAACCCCATGTCGACGAAGCGGGGCCTTTTACGATCTCGATCCGATCGATTATCCGGACCGGAATCATCGTGGTGACGGCGGTGCCCCCGGAAAGATTGTTCATCGGTACGCCGTCCAGGTACACGGCGACATGCCGGTCTTCCGCACTCTGGATCGACCCCTGTATATGTATCAGCCCCACGGGGCTGAAATCCTGCCCCTGAAAATCGACATAAACACCCGGGACCCGGTTCAGGATTTCTTCCACGGAGTGGGCGTTCATCTCCTCTATCTCTTTCGCCGTGACGACGGCTATATTCTCCGCGGCCCGTGAAATCGGTTTCGGGTGCCTTGTCGCGGACTGTACGTACAAATCCTTCTCTTCCCAGAAGAGCAAGAGCTCTTCCTTCGTGGTCGCGGCCGCAAGCTGGATATCCTGCATGGCCGGTTTGACGGCATGGTCCGCGGAATCGACGCATACGGGGATAATGATGAGGAGGAGAGCCGATAAGGGAAGCACCGCTTTTCGCAGCGATCCCTGCACATGGTGACGGATGCGGCAAGACGCGTTCCGCATCTTCATCCATCCATCAACAGGAATTCACTTTTTGCTGCATGTCCTCAACGGATTTTCCTTGCGTCTATCGATAAGGATTCCTTGACGCTATAAATCAATATCATAATTCGACGATGTTTTCCACAAATCCCAGGACTCGGCGATTGATCGCCGTTCAGTATTCTTCCATCGCCCGCCACGATAATTAAAATGGAATAAAACATGACCCTTCCATGGCGGCTGAACAATGACAGCGCAACTATAAAACGCGCCCCCGAGCCGCATATGTGGGCAGGCTATTCGGGGGGCAGGATGGCAATCCTCCCCGGTATATCCGCGCTCGACACCGTCCAATACATGCACGGGCCGGAAATGGTCTCCCACCCGGGATGCGAATACGGGCAGCTCGATGGAAACCCCTTCCACGAAGCCGGGCTCGAAGTTCTTGCAATGGCGGGGGCTGATTTCATCGTCAACGTCACGCTGGACACGTCGAAGCGGGTCACCGGGGTCTTCTCCGGCGACCCGGTGGAGGCGCACATCGAGGGGTGCCGATTCCTGGCGCGCCACTGCGTAAAGGAACTGGATGCCCCTCTCGATTTCATCGTCACCACCAACGCCGGGGCGCCGCTGGACTGCAACCTATACCAGACCGTAAAGGGGATCACCGGCGCGGCCCCCGCCGTGAAGACCGGGGGCGACATACTGATAGCCAGCCGATGCGCGGAGGGTGCCGGGAACCCGGAGTACCGCGAGATTCTGGAGCGCGTGGATTCACCGGCAGCGTTTCTGGGCAGGCTCATGCGGAAGGAATTCTTCATCCCTGACCAGTGGTGCGCCCAGGAGACCTACCAGGTGATGATGGTCCGGAATGTCTGGATCTACTCGGAAGGCGTCAATCCCGAAGAACTGCGCAGATACCATTTCCTGCCGGTGAATGATATCGTTTCCTGCGTTCGGCGGTTGATCGAAAAGCACGGTTCGCACGCCCGCTGGGCGGTTGTGCCGGACGGCCCCATGATGATACTCAAGATCGCGAGGCCTTCGCCCGCATAGGAAAATATTTTCCACGCGTTATAATTTTTCCTGAAATTTTTCCCACCCGCCTTGTGTCCAATCCGTAAGGATTACAATTACATCAATATATTTAAATACTTGGCAAAAATAAAATCCGTCAGTCATGGGCACGATAATTGAAGATTTTCACAATGATGCATTTATCCATCAATGACAATACCGCCGGGGGGTGGGACAAGCGATGAAGATAATACGGGTTGCATTACTGATTGCGGCAATCCTGTCGGTCCTTGCGGGAATCTCCAACGCAATTGAAATTAACCCCACGAAGTTCTATTCGATATCGAATTCCGTTTACAGCACGTCATTGTGGACTATAGACCCTAATTCCGTCGTCGCCGGCCAGGTCGCAAAGGATAAAGTGCTCGACCTCCATCTCCCCGGCATCACTGCGGCGCCCGGTTTCATGACGAATACCATCGCATTCGGGCCGGACAACAAACTGTACGGATGGGACACCGCGAACAAACGGCTTTACAACGTAGATCTGTCCGGCGGCCAGATAAATTACATCGGACCGGCGGGTGTGAACAGCAGCCTGGATACGAACCTGATCAACGGCATGTCGTTCGTTAAGAACGGGCCCGATACTGCGATGCTGTACGGAATAACGGGAGCTACGGACAAGTTGTACACGATCGATACCGCCACGGGGATTGCGGCGGCCGCCGGCGATTCCTACGTCAACATCAAACACGTCGGAATGGGCGTGAATTTCGGAAATAACAAGCTTTACGCCACGACCGGTTGGGCGAACGATTCGATGCCCGATTACCTTCTGAAAATAAATCCGAACCCGACGCCGGTGGTCAACGAATCCCATGCGGCAGCGAATACGGCAGGCAGCTACGGCTGGTCCACGGTATCCGGGAACACCGGCTATTCGTACGTGAGCAACGGCGGAAACGGCTATATCAGGATGGATGGATACGATTCTCCCTGGCAGCCCGCCAGCGTGACCGCCGAGAGGACCATGGAAATCCCCAGGAGCGGATACGCGAAACTGAATTTCAACATAAGCCAGAACGGGGACGGGCAAAGCAGGATCATCTTCGAAATAAAAAACGACTCCGGCAGTTCGTATAAATTCTACGTCACGGATGCCACGTACGGTTCTTCCGGGTATACGCAAAGGGTGGAGAAATACGTCAACGGAGTCCTGGCCGGCGGCAGCGCCTCCGTCGCGGGATCGCTCTCCACGGGAAACGTGACGCTGGAGTTCTGGTGGGACACCACGTACATGAAAATGAAGGTTAATGGGATCGAGTCGATATATTATTCCACCGCGAACACTTCCATCATAGACCCCACCAGGTTCTCCATTACCTCATACCGTTTCGTGGCCGACTGGAAATCGATCGAGATCGAGCCGGGCGTCGCGCAGATCGTCGGCGAGTTGGGCGGCGATTACTTCGATTACGGCGCAGAGTTCGACCAGGCAGGAAATCTGTATACCGTCAGGGATTCATACCGGCTGTTCCTCCTCGACATCGATTCCGGTCTCGCGTCGCTGGTGGGCAACCTTGGAGACGGTATGGAATTTCGCTCCACCAATCTCGCGCATCCCTGGCCGGAAGCCGCCCCGGTCCCCGAGCCCGGCACCCTGATGCTGTTTGGAAGCGGGCTGGCGGGACTGATCGGTTACGGGAGGAAACGGCTCGGCAGGTAAAAGAACTCCGATTTCGTGACTTGTGAATATCCCTGTGCCGGCGGCACGGCCGGCCACGCCTCCTCGGTGATTCAGACGAACAGGAGCGTCGCCAGCATCAGCAATATCAGGAATGAACCGGCCGCCGCTTCGCGGATGCATCCGTACATGCAACTCTACCTCATCCCCTTTCTGTTCATTATTGCACGCAATGATTGATATACTTTACCTGTCGACAAAATTGCGGGGACCAACGCTATGAAAGCCAAACCCATTTATCGCGTCCTGTTCCGGAACCAGGACAACCTTTACGAGCTGTATGCGCGAAAGGTAAGCCAGGGCGAGCTGTTCGCCTTCGTAGAGGTGGAGGACATCATATTCGGCAGCCGCGGAGGGCTTCTCGTCGACCCTTCGGAGGAAAAGCTCAAGTCCGAATTCGCCGGCGTCAAGCGCACCTACATTCCGCTCCCCGCGGTTGTGCGGATCGACGAGGTGGAAAAGGAGGGGGTGAACAAGATCGTCGCCCTCGCCGCATCCACGGCGAACGTCATGCCCTTCCCCATCCCCCCGGGGCCCACGGAAAGCAAGCCCGGCCGCCGTTAGTTAAGACAGGGCCAGGAGGCGGCATGCCCGACCTCTCGCGGGAGAAGCTGGAAAGCTACCTTTCGAACCTTCTGGGAACCCCGGTGAAGGTGCTGGGCCTTTCCCACCTCGGCGAACAGATCCCCACGGGCGCCATCAAGGGTTTCGGTTACGGGACGCCGGTCCTCGTGGAGTACGAAACGGGCGGGCAACGGTACAACGCCGTGCTCGAGACGGTTTCCGAGGGACCCTTCGGACACGAGCACATGTCCGACCGCGCGCAGATGCTCCTTTGGGACTACGATGCCTTCAAGCGCCTACCCCGCCATACACGGTCGATCGACGTGGGGGCCTTCCTGTCCGAAGGTTCACTGCTCTCCCTCGGGAATGCGAAAGAATTCTTCCTTCTCAACGAGTACGTCGAAGGGAAGGGATACATTTACGACCTTGCTCGTCTGCAATCCGGCGGACGACTTTCGGACCTCGACCTGTCGAGGGCCGATGCCCTGTGCGATTACCTGGTGGATGTACACAGCGTGCGGGGACCTGACCCGGGCCTGTACACCCGGAGAATCAGGGAACTCCTGGGCCACGGCGAATGCATCATGGGACTTGTGGACAGCTACCCGCCGCGGCTCGGGTTCATAACGCCGGATCTTCTACGGTCGATCGAGCACCGCTGCGTCGACTGGCGTTGGCGCCTGAAAGGCCGCACCCACCGGCTGCGCCGCGTCCACGGAGATTTCCATCCCTTCAACATTCTTTTCCGGGAAGGGACCGACTTCAGCGTACTGGACCGCTCCCGCGGGGAATGGGGCGACCCCGCCGACGACGTCACTTCCCTGACGGGAAATTACCTGTTCTACTCGCTGCAGCGGGCGGGCAGGCTCGAAGGAGCATTCGAGACCCTTTTCAACCGTTTCTGGGATCGCTATCTCCGCAAAAGCGGCGACGTCGAAATCCTCGAAGTGGCGGCGCCCTTTTACGCCTTCCGGTGTCTTGTCATGGCCAGCCCGCTTTGGTATCCGACCCTCTCCGACGACGTCCGCAAGAAACTGTTCACATTCCTGCAGGCGGTCCTCGATGCCGGATCGTTCGATCCGGCGCTCGTCGATTCCTACTGCAATGCGTGACCGGCCGGGGGGAAAAGCATTCGCCGTGTGGCTGACGGGGCTGCCCTCCTCCGGCAAATCGACCGTTGCCGAAAAACTGGAAGTGGAACTGGCCGCCCGCGGAGTGAACGTCGCGGTCCTCGAGTCCGACGCCCTGCGGAAGATCTTCACCCCGAATCCCGGGTACGGCGATGCCGAGCGCGATGCGTTTTATGCGGGGATGGCGTACATCGGCGGACTTCTCGTCGGGCACGGAGTATCCGTGATCTTCGATGCGACGGCCAACCTGCGGGCATACCGCGACAGGGCGCGGAACGAGATTCCCGGGTTCATAGAAGTGCACGTGGATTGTCCCCTTTCGGTGTGCGAAGCAAGGGACCCCAAGGGGATTTACAGAAGGGCGCGCGAAGGAAAGGCGCTCAACGTACCCGGGGTCCAGGCCGGTTACGAGCCGCCGCTGCGGCCGGAACTCGTCGTGCGGGGAGACACGGAAGATCCCGGCGAGGCGGCGCGCAGGATCGTTGCGCACCTGGAAGAGAAGAAACTCCTGTGACCAGGTGGTATCCTGAATGCATATGAACGTTCTCGCTCTCATAGCCGAGGAATAAATCCGGGGACCGGGTAATCGAGGAATTGTCGAGCTGACGCGGCGCGTCGATTGTCCGCCGCGTCCGGAGGTCGCAGGATTGCAATCCCTTGATCCCATACAGGTATCGAAGCGGATTTCCGTCCGGGTGCTGAACCGGATTCGGAGCAACAAACCTCTCCGGCGGTTCCTTGTGGCCTTCTGCCGCTCCGTCGAAAACGAGGGCGGGAAATCGTACCTCGCGGGCGGGATCGTGCGCGACATGATTGCGGGGCGCGCCGGGAAGGACATCGACCTGATGGTCTCCGGCCTCTCCTTCGGGAAACTTGGCGCTCTCCTGCAGTCCCTTCCCCGCCGTCCGCTCGGGATCCGAAGAATCATGCCCGTCGGCAAGACGTTCCCCGTTTACAAGATATGGACCGAATGGGCGGTCGCAGAAATCGACGTGGCTCGCACAAGAGGCGCCGGCGCCAGGGAGGACGCCGCACGGCGGGATTTCACGATCAACAGCCTTTTTTTCGCGTTCAGGACGGAACGGGAAAGGCTGCACGGAACGGTCCTGGACTATTTCGGCGGTATCGCGGACCTGCGGAACAAACTTATCCGCAGCGTGGGGGAAGCGGAAGCGAGGTTCCGGGAGGATCCGCTTCGCATTTTGCGAGCCATCCGGCAGAAGAACGAGCGGGCCGCATACTCCATCGAGAGGAAAACCTGGACGGCCATACGCCGCGCGTCGCCGGAGCTGCTTCCCGCGATTCCCGGGGTGCGCGTTATCGACGAGATCCTGCGATCCCTCTCCGCCGATCCGGCCGGCACGGTGGAGGATCTTCGCCGCTCGGGGATCTTCAAGATCCTTATGCCGGAAACGCGCTTGCTTCGCCGCGGGCTCTTCGCACGCATGAAGCGGAGGTACGCATTGCTTGGGGAACGCGTCGGTCCCTCCCTGCCGGAAACCGTCCTGCTCGCCAATCTGCTCGTGGACATCGCCGAACACGAAGCGAGGAAGGCCCATTCCTTCCGCCTCCCCAGGACGGAAGCGATCGCCAGGCGGCTTCACTTCCCGGGAGTGCGAAACGTAGCGCGGATTCTCGAGGACCTGGAGCGGCTTCGCCGCATACGCCGGGAGAAAAATCGCCTTGCCGGAATCGAAACCGTTTTCGCGAAGTGGAAAATGCGTGAGCAGCTTTTGCATCTATATGAAGCTGCTTCGCTGGCGGCAGGGCGCAAGACGGGAGATTTCCATCTCGTACTGCGGGAGGCCGACCGGCGGCCGGCGCTTCTGTCGGGGCGGCGATTGAAGGAAATCGGGATACCGGAAGGCCCTGGCATGGATGCGGTCCTCAAGAAGGTCCGGGAAGCGACGATTGCGGGAGACGTCGTCACGGCTGAGGAAGCGGAAAGATTCGCCATGGAAATCCACCGGCGCAAATCCGCCGATCGGCGGCGGCCCGTCGTGCCGGCTGCCGCAAGGGAGGTGAGGCCATGAAACGGATTGCGGCTATCGTCCTTGCCGGGGTGTCATGTCTCGTTGCGATATTTATGACGGCGGGCTGCACGCAGTCGCGGCAGGCGGGGCGCGCCGAGCCTCCGCCGGAAATTTCGGTCCGGTTCCCGGCAAAGGATCCTCCGGATGTGAGCCTGAAGGCGGAGGAACAACGGAATACGCCGGGTGACCCGACGGTCCTCACCGACGACACCAAAAGGCCCTGGCTCAAAGTGATCGAAGTGGAAGTGACGCCGAAGGAATCCGAAAAACCCGTGGAGCAAGGGGAGGCTACGCAGTAATCATTGAATATGGGACTTTGCGGGACACGTTCGTTTATCAGCGACGACCGCCGCCTCCCCTTCCCGGGCCTTCCCTTGCGGGGCTTCCTCTATCGGCATTCCCTCGATCCATGTTTCTTCTTTCCATTTGCCCTCTTTCGACTTGCCCTCTTCCGGGGTGCCCTCCGTCCATGCGCCCTCTTCCGGCATCCATTTCCCGCATCTGAGGCCGTGCCGCAGGGTCACGCCCAGGGGCGATATCCCGAAACTCACCACGGTACGGGGGAGGCTCCACCACCTTCGGCTTAGCCTCCCGCGCAGGCGTGTCGAAACGGGCGGGAGGCCTCATCTCCCGATAGCGTATCCGGTTTTCCGTCCCCTCGCGACGTCCCCGCGCTCCGTCCGTTCGGAAAGACGCGCCCGTATCCGGTCTATCCTTTCGCGGCGATATCCCGCCGTCCGGAATACGCCCTTCGCGGCCACGGAATTCCCGCTGCGGCGGCCGTTCCCTCCTTTCGATGTCCCGGCGCTGCATACGCTCCCGCCTCTCCTGCACTTCCGGGCGTCCCCTTTCCGATCGCGTCTTTACATCCCGCCGCTCGTCGCGAACCTGCGGGGTTTCGCGGCGAACGGCATCGCCGCGCGACCGCGCATCGGTTTCCCTAACGACGACCTTATGGCGACCCTTCCTGGTTTCTGACCAACCCTTCCATTCCCGGCCCTTTCCGTCCCTGGCGTTTCGGACAAAGACAGTCCCCCGGGGGATCGGCCGCTCCCAACTCGCAAGCCTTGCGTTGCTCCTGGTGAACCCCGGGCGGACAAATCGCTCGCCAGGCCGAAGCGGCACCCAGCGCACGAACCCTCCGTCCCGCACAAAGCGAACCGTAGCCGGGAAGAAGAACGCCCTTCCGTGGAAATGCCGGAAACGGAACGATCCGAAGCCGAAGCTCACGGAAACGAACGAGCGGTACGGCGACCAGCACCAGCCGATGATCGGGTCGTTCACCCACCAGCCGAAGTGATACGGGTACCAGCCCCACGGTTCGTAGGAAACCCATGTCCAGCCGTAGGGGGATATCCAAACCCACCGGCCGTAAAAATACGGTGACCATCCCGCCACGACCCTGGGGCGCCAAACGTACCCGTAATCGTCGGCGTACACCCATTCGCCGTAGTCCCTCAGTTCGTAGGCGGCAGCGGGGGGAACTTCGGCCTTCCGTTCCTCTTCCGTCATCGGAGGAGGAGCTTCGTACTTGTCCTCTTCGTCTCCCCGGTAGGCGGAAATCCGAACATCCTTCCCGATCGCGGCCTCCTCCCCGGCCCTCACCCGGTAACTGCCGTGTTCTGCCGTAACTTCGCCTTCGCCTGCGCGAACCACGAGGCGCGTCTCTCCGTCCTCGCCCACACTAAGCCAGTAGCGCCCCGGCACGTTGAAACTCGTCTTTCCTCCGTGCAATGCCACGTTAACGGGCGAAAAATCCTCGGCGGGAAGGTCGAACCGGATCTCTCCGGAGCGGAGACGGAACGAGGTTCCGCCTTCATCGAACTTCTTGACGTCCACCTCCGTGCCGCCCGTCAGAAGCACGTACTGGCCCCCGTGGAACTGGAGCTCGGCTTCGGATTTCCCGGGGACGCTGACGCGTGCGCGTTCAGGCACCGGCGTGTTGGTGGTGTACTCCTCCCACTCTCCGGAATCGGGCATGCGCACCCAAGCCGTCCCTTCGAAGACTTTCAGCCGGGCCACCGAATATGCCGAAAATCCCTCTTCTTCGGCGTCTTTTTCGGCGGACACCGCCGGGTTCGGCCACCCCGCGGCCCAAAGGGCCATCAGTATTGCGGCGAACAGCAAGGATTTGCGTTTCATGATCTCCCCGCTCCCTTCCCCCGGAATCACGTATGAATTAGACGGGGTGCTGCGGTCGGAATATTCATTCCCTCGCGTTACATAACATATGTATTTAAACACTTGCCGTGACGGATTGTTTCAACGTTTTCAGCCTGGCCCGCATTTCTCACCATGCTTCTGCTGCGGCGGCGGATACGGCCATGTCTACTGCGTTGCACTCGGTCGGGCTCCTCGACGTAGTGTAAACTACGCCTGCGTCGCCCTCGGTCGCGACGCCTTGTAGCCATACCCGTCTCCACCGCCTCGCTACGAAGCATGGTGAGAAATGCGGGCCAGGATAGGCTGGTATACTGGGACGTCTTAAATTCAACTGCGGGGAAATTCCCTTGTACCGGATGGACGAACGAAACCGCAGCATCGGCGACATGTTTTCCGCGATCGCGCCGCGCTACGACCTGCTGAACAAGCTGCTGTCTGCGGGACGGGACCGCTTTTGGAGACGCGAGGCGGTGGCGCAGATCCGGCCGGGTCACGGGGGCAGGCACCTCGACATGGCCACGGGCACCGCCGACGTGGCTCTTGAGATCCTGCGGCAAAAAGGGAGCGAGGCGTTCGTGGTGGGATCGGATATTTCTACGGAGATGATGCGTTTAGGCGTGGAAAAGGCCGCGCGCGCCGGGAAAAAGGGGCGCATTGCCTTCGTGCGTTCTCCAGGCGAGGCGCTTCCTTTCCGCGACGGTGTTTTCGATTCCGCATCGGTCGCCTTCGGCATCCGCAACGTCGTGGACCGCGCCCGCGGACTCTCGGAAATGTGCAGGGTGGTCCGCACAGACGGGCGAATCGTCGTCCTTGAGTTTTCGCGGCCCGAGGGGACGATCTTCGGAGCCCTGTACAACTGCTATTTCACGAAAGTGCTGCCGAGGGTCGCCGGCCTCGTATCGAAGCGGAGCGCCTACACGTATCTGCCCGAGTCGGTGCAGGCATTCCCGTCTCCACCGGATTTCGCGGAGATGATGCGCAAGGCCGGTTGCGCGGATGTCGACTACCGCCCGCTCACATTCGGCATCGTCACCCTGTACGTCGGCGTGAAATGACGGCGCACGGCGTCAGGCACGCATACGCATCCGGCCTCGATCAAATCGTGGTAGCGGTCGCCTCGTTGTCGAACCACCCCTCGAACAGCGCTGTCGTCAGGTAGCGCTCTCCCGCATCCGGCAGGATCGCCACGATCGTCTTTCCCGCGAATTCGGGAAGCTTCGCAAGCCGGGCGGCCACGGCGGCGGCGGCTCCGGCGGAAATCCCGGAAAGCATCCCTTCCTCCCTCGCGAGCCTGCGCGCATATTCGATGGACTCGTCGTTGGTCACCTGCTCCACACGGTCGACCAGCGAAAGATCCAGAACGTCGGGGATGAACCCGGCGCCGATCCCCTGGATCTTGTGGGGTCCGGGTTTCAGAGGCTCTCCGCGCATCTTCTGGGTAATCACGGGGCTGTGGACCGGCTCCACCGCGACGGAAACGATTTTCTTCCCTTTTGCGTTTTTTATGTAGCGCGACACGCCCGTGATCGTTCCGCCGGTGCCGACTCCGGAAACCAGCACGTCGATCTTTCCTTCCGTGTCATCCCAGATTTCCGGCCCGGTTGTTTCCTCGTGGATCTTCGGATTCGCGGGATTCTTGAACTGCTGCGGCATGTAATGCTTTGCCGGATCCGATGCGACGATCTCCTCCGCCTTCTCTATCGCTCCCTTCATACCCTTGGCGCCTTCCGTCAGGACCAGCTTCGCCCCGAACGCCTTGAGAACCATCCGCCGTTCGATGCTCATCGTCTCCGGCATCGTCAGGATGATACCGTATCCGCGAGCGGCGGCGACGAACGCGAGAGCAATGCCCGTGTTGCCCGATGTAGGCTCGACGATCACCTTGCCCGGGCCGAGCAGCCCTTTCGTTTCGGCGTCCCAAACCATCGAGGCGCCGATCCTGCACTTCACGGAATAGGACGGGTTTCGACCTTCGATTTTGCCGAAAACCGTAGCGCCTCCGTCATCAACCACCCTGCCCAGTTTCACCAACGGCGTCCGCCCGATCGAAAGCGAATTGTCCCGGAACCAGTTAGTCATTTCGCGCCTCCCACATTATGTCTATCGTGTATATAGTATTTAACCTTTCGTCCATATGTCAATCATTTTCTGCGTTTTTCTTCGCTTCCATTTCCGTTCGAATCGCCGTATGGTTGCAAGGATGAAAATCAGGCGCCTCTGCATATTCAGCTCTTCAAGCAATCATTTGCCCGAGGAATTCCGGCAGGACGCGCTCGCTCTCGCGGAACGCATGGTCGATGAAAAGATCACCATGGTTTACGGAGGCGGATCCGTGGGGTTGATGGGCGTCCTGGCCGACCGTATTCTTGCGGGTGGAGGAACCGTCATCGGCGTCATCCCGACGTTTTTATGCACCAGGGAACTCGCACACGAAGGCCTCACGCGGATGATCATTACGAAATCGATGCACGAAAGGAAGATGGAAATGAGCCGCCGCGCCGATGCATTCGCGGTTCTCCCCGGCGGGTTCGGCACCATGGACGAATTCTTCGAAATCCTGACGTGGAAGCAGCTGGGACTTCATTCCAGGCCGATCGTGATCGCCAATACGCTCGGCTGGTTCGATCCCATCCTTTCTTTCTGCCGCAGCTCGGTGAAGGTCCGCACGGTCTCTCCCCGGAATCTCGACCTGTTCGAGGTCGTTCCCTCCGCCGCACATGCGGTGGACGCGCTACTTCGGCATCGCGCACCGCTCCATGTCGCAGGCCGGCTGGCAAGAACATGATTACAGTTTTCGCATCTCCAGAAGGTAGTTGACCACCGAAGAGCAGTAGACGACGAGAAAGGCCGCCTCCGGCGAGTCTATCCGCTCGCCGGGGGAAGACGCGCCTGGAAGTCCGCTCACTTCATGGCAGCGGTGAAGCGTCGCCTCCATCCCCTCCAGCAGATCCGCTGGAATCGCGATATTGCCCGCCAATGGGGCCACGGTCCCCAACGATACCTTTCCGGTCTCGCCGCTCAGGGTACGCACTACAGCCGCCACCGCCAGTACCGCCTCGCGTACCGCCTCCATCCCCGCCGGATCCGGCCGGCGCGAAAGAAAGGCCAGCGCGGACTCGAGATGCCTTTTCGCAGCCGGCAGATCGAACATGTTCAACTTTTCTTCCGCCGTCGCCGCGGCATCGAATCCGAGGGAATCCGGCAGCGGCACGAACCTGTCCCTGAGCAAACGGACCGGTGCGCCTTCCTGGTCCAGCACCTCGTTCAATTTCCGGCGGATCAGTTTCCGGTCCATCTCCTTCATGCCCGCCCGGTCGTCCGCGAGAAGGAACTCGAACAGGTCGTATAACCGGTGCTCGGGAAGCGCGAAGAAACGTTCCTTGAACAGAAGCCGCGACGCCTCGTTGTCGGCCGAAGGCAGTTCGTCTATCGGCTCCTTGAAAAACGAAAGGCTTGCCCCCCTAAGCACCGCCGTCCAGGCCGTCCTGGAATGGTCAGCCGCAGTGACGACCCGGAACAGGAGGTTCCAGAGCGAATTCGCCAGCGTGGAGCCTGATGGTGAAGTACGGCCCTCCATCACGCGAAACCCCCAAGCAATGTTGTTGTAGAATTCTCGCAGAATTCAGGACAATTGAAAACCGGCGTCCCAACTCAGGACCGTCCCAAAAAAAACCCCGGATCGTGTCCGGGGTTTTTGATGGTCGGTTTGGGTTGACGGACGACGGGTCTCGCCGGCCGATCATGAGATGTCGTGGGTTAACCCTCCCAGTGGCCGGGGATCCAGAGCCTTACTTCCACATTGCTGTAGTGGCCCGGGACCCAATACCTTCTTGCGCCGCCGTCGAAATCGTCATCGTCTTCATAGCGATACCGCTCTATCCTCTCGTATTCCCAATGCCCCGGGATCCAGCGGCGCTCGAGCCGCGACTCGTAATGTCCCGGTACCCAGAACTGTTCGGGAGGATAGTAGGCCCCGGGAGGAGGGGCGTATACCGGAGCCGGATGCGCGTAATGCGGATGCAGGGCATTCCCCAGGATGTGCAGCCCGATGACCCCGGTCAGGATCTTTCCGGCAACCGACCAGCCCGGTTCCCCGGCGAAGGCAGGCGCAACAACCATGGTCCCCAGCAAGACTGCCGCAACGATAATGGCCGCGATTTTTTTCATTTCTCCACTCTCCTTCCGAATCATCCTCTCATGTTCATTTTAACCCCGGCGACCCCTGTAAAGTTCCCCAGGTCAATCATCGGACGAGCGAAGTCGGGGGAATATTCAAACGAAACATTCATACCGCAGGAAAACGATGCGCCTGGGGAATTACGGCGCAACCGGGCGAGGATCACTCGGCGGAGATGAGCAGGATGAGGACGCCGGATTGGTGCGGCGGGCCGCCGACGAGAACCATACCGCCCCTGCTCAGGCCAAGCGTCGTCGTCAGGAGGTTTCTTCCCCCATCCATGATCTGCACGGCAAGACGGACCTTGCTCCCGGATGCGGGGGCCGGGGTCACCCGAATCGAGCGTCCTCCCGGCAGGGAGAAATCCCCGGTCTCGCCCACAGCCAGGGAGCGCCTCTTCCTGTCGAGCAGTGTGTAGGAAGTGTAGGTGAACATCGACTGAAGCTTGGCGCGCAGCGAGGAAAGGGACGGGTCGATCGAACTTCCCTTGTTGGAAGCCACCACAACGCCGATTTCGACGGACACGGAGTCGGACCGGGCTGCGGCGGCTGGACCGGCGGCGGCGAGGAATAAGAGAAAGGCGATCAGCGGGGGAAGCAATCCCCGGGGGTCACGTCCTGTCATTTTCCATGATCCAGATCACCCGGGGGAGGTCCTCGCCTCGGTCGACAAGGGCCACGGTAGCGGCGTCCGAGTCGAGCTCCTCGACGGCGACGTCGAAGCTGCTCGGATGAAACGGCGCCCTGCTCACCCCCGAAGGATAGAACAGCAACGCCAAAACCACAAGCGCCGCAGCCGCGGGCACCCAGAGCCATTTCCGCAAACGTGCGGCGGCGTTAACGCGGCTTTTTTTCTCCACGATCCCCGCGTGCACGCGGGTCCAAAGCACGTCGAGCTGCGGGGATTTTTCCGAGGCCCGGGCCGCCGACCATAACCTGAGCAACTCCCCCACCCTGCGCAACGAAGCGGCTTCCGCGGCGCACGAGACGCAGGATTCGAGGTGCTTCCGCACATCCGCGGCTTCGATAAGAGGAAGCCTGCCGTCGATATCGTCCTGGAGCGCTTTCAAAACCTTGCCGCAATCCATATTCCTGATTCCTAACCTTCCTTGAATTCCTTGAGCGCCTCTTTCAGTTTCGCCCGCGCGTAATGAAGACGCGACATGACGGTCCCGACCGAGCAATTCAAAACCTCGGCGATCTCTTCGTATGCGAGCCCCTCCACCTCCCGCAGCAGGATGACCGCCCGGTGATACTCCGGAAGAGCGGCCACCGCCCGCGTCAGGGCCTCCGACAGCTCCCGGTTCCGAGCCAGTTCTTCGGGGGTCCTGGGGTGCGCCGCCTCAGGGGAGGTCGCTTCCCCGGAGAGCCACCTGTCGTCGAGCGGAACGGTGCGCGACCTCGACGCCTTCCGCCACCTGTCGATCGCCTGGTTGACCAGGAGGCGGTAGAACCAGGTGTAGAAATTCGCGCCGAACCGGAACTCCTTCAGGTTGTAGTACGCTTTCACGAAGGAATCCTGGACCACATCCATCGCTTCGTCGGCATCCCCCGTTATCCCGACCGCCACGCCGAAAGCCCGGTTCTTGTACCGTTCCATCAGTTCCCGGAAAGCGCCTTCATCGCCGCCCAGCGCGGCGCGTATCAGATCCTCGTCCGATGGGGGCGCCTTCCCCTTTTCATTCATAGGACGCGGCTATACGCCGATCTATTCATCGCCGCGTAGATGGAAATCAATGGATTTCCCCCCAGTTTTTCCCCCGGCTCAAGGTAACCGTCAGAGGGACGGAAAGGGATGCCGCGCCCACCATCGCATCCCGGACGATATTTCCCGCAGCTTCCGCTTCCTTGTCCGGGGCCTCGGCGATCAACTCGTCGTGCACCTGCAGGACAAGCCGCGCGCGCATCCCGCCTTCCCGGAACTCCCGGTCTATGCGGATCATTGCAAGCTTGATGATATCGGCGGCGCTCCCCTGGATCGGGGCGTTTACCGCCATCCGCTCGGCGGCCTCCCGAAGCACCTTGTTCTGGGAATTTATGTCGCGTATGTACCGGCGGCGGCCCAGGATGGTCCTTACGAAACCGTCCTTTCTCGCCCGCTCCTTGACTTCCTCGATGTATCCGAGGACCCCGGGGAATCGCCGGAAGTACTGGTCGATGTACTGTTTCGCTTCCTTCCCGCCGATTCCCAATTCCCGGGACAGGCCGAACGCGCTCATTCCGTAAAGTATCCCGAAATTGATCACCTTCGCCCGCCGGCGCAGATCCGGCGTTACCCCCGAGGGGGAAACCCCGAAGACGCCGCATGCAGTTGCGGTGTGGATGTCCTCGCCCGCCAGGAACCCCCTTGTCAATTCCGCGTCTCCGCTCAAGTGGGCCAGCAACCGCAGCTCTACCTGGGAATAGTCGGCGCCGACGAAGCTCCAACCCGGTTCCGCCACGAATCCCGTACGGATACGCATCCCCAATTCGGTGCGGATCGGGATGTTCTGGAGGTTCGGATCGGACGACGACAGGCGCCCCGTGGCCGCCTGGGTCTGGTTTAACGTCGTGTGGATGCGGCCGTCGGCGGGGTCTACCATGCCCGGGAGGACGTCCACGTAGGTGGATTTGATTTTCGCGAGCGTCCTGTAGTCCAGCACGAGAGCCGGGATCTCGTGCGCATTCTTCAGATGTTCGAGCACCTCCACATCGGTGGAGTAGCCGGTCTTCGTTTTCTTCACGGGAGGAAGCCCAAGCTTCTCGAACAGAAGGAAAGCGAGCTGCCTGGGGGAATTTATGTTGAAGTCCGTGCCCGCGATGCCCGCCACTTTCCGCTCGATCTCCCGCGTCCCCGCGGCAAGCTCCCCGGAGAGCGCGCCGAATATTTCCGGGGCTATCCTTATGCCTGCGTCTTCCATCCGGCATAGCACCGGCAGGAGCGGCATATCGACGTCGAGGAAGATCCGGGTCAGCTCGGCTTCGTCGAGTTTCCCCTGGAGTACTTCGCCCAATGAAAGCAGCGCTTCCGCGCTCTCCGCCGCCCGGTCTTCCGGGGTCTCCCCTCCCCCCGCCCCGGCGGCTTCCGGCAGGTGGCGGGCGAAAAGCTTGGAGAGCGTGGGCGTCCCTTCATCGGGCGACAGCAGATATCCCGCAACCTGAAGATCGAACATCCGCGGCGAAACTTCCCCGGGAGGCGCTCCGAAACCGCGGAGGAGGGATTTCCCGTCGAAGATATACGTCTTCGGGCAGAGCCTGCCGAGCCTCCGAACGGCTCCCGGCACTTCGGCGTCCGGGATCACGAACGTGCCCGCATTGCGAGCCGAAACCCCGCAAAACCCCTCCTTGCCGGGGGCGATGGATGCCGATTCCAGCCCGCCGTCCGCGCGGCCGGGGAACAGGTCCGCCGACTTCCCGATTATCCGCCAGGCACTTTTCGGCGAAGGAGCGGCCCCCTGAAGCGGAAGCATGGGTTCCGCCGCCAGTGATAGGTCTTCGAGAAGCTTGCGGAAACCCAGCTTGCGAAACAGGTGCGCGACACGGCCGCCATCCATCGGCCGGGGAGCCAGGCTATCCATGCTCTCTTCGAGAGGGAGACGGCGGTCGATCGTCATCAGCTTCTTGCACAGCCTGGCAGTATCGGCGTTCTTCTCGATCTTCTCCCTCCGGCTGCCCTTCAGCCTGTCCGCATGCGCAAGCAGTTCCTCGAGCGTCCCGAATTCACGGATCAGTTCGGCGGCCGTTTTCTCTCCGATCCCGGGGATTCCCGGGACGTTATCCGAAGGATCTCCGGCGAGCGCCAGGAGGTCTGCCACCCGATCCGGACCCACCCCGAAGACTTCGCGGACCTCCTTTTCCCCGACCGTCCGCTCCTTCAGCCCGTCCCGCACACGGACTCGCGGCGAGACCAGCTGATAGAGATCCTTGTCGG
The DNA here is from genome assembly GCA_016218975.1 of Deltaproteobacteria bacterium. Classification (NCBI taxonomy): domain Bacteria; kingdom Pseudomonadati; phylum Myxococcota; class Myxococcia; species Deltaproteobacteria bacterium. The sequence goes on along the minus strand of JACRCO010000013.1, from coordinate 33,784 downwards.
AGGAAACGATGACGACATCCATCCCATTTTCTTCCGCCTCGCGCGCCAGCGTGCCGATGATATCGTCCGCCTCGGCGCCGGGGTGTTCTATCCGGCGAACCCCGAGCGCGTCGATGACTTCCTTGACGAGCGGAATCTGGACGAGGAGGTCTTCGGGGATCTTGAGACGGTTCGCCTTGTATTCGGGGAAAATCTCGTGGCGCGGCGTGGGCTGGGGCGTATCGAACGCAGCCGCGATCGCCGCGGGCCGGTCCTCCTTGAGAATCCGGAGAAGTATCCTGGCCACTCCCAGGACCACGTTGGTCGGCGTGCCGTCGGGCGAGGAAAGGCGCGGCACTCCGAAAAACGTGCGGTAAAGGACGTTATGCCCGTCGATCAGGAAGAGGGACGACATCCGTCGTCTCCTGCCGGTATTCCACGACTAACGTCTCGGCGAGTGTGTCTCCCGCCCGCTGCCCGTCGGCGTCGTAGAAGCCGAGGTAGGTCTCGATGAGGAGGACGGCCAGGCCGACTGTGTACGCGAGGAAGGGGCCCGCGACGGGAATAAGGTGGAACAGGAACGGGGCCGCAACGGTCAGGTTGCGCAGGAGCGACGAAGGGAAATCCATCGCCTCGCGGTCGACCCGGACGACCTTGAGGCCGGTCAACCATTTCCCCGCGCTGCGCCCGCCCGGGAATCCGTCGCACATCAGGATGTAGAAGAGGGAAGCGAAGGCGCCTGCGGCGCCGGGGATGTGCCACAGGGACATGGCGATTATGAAGTCCGCGGCCTTGGCCACCAGGCGCGAGAGATACCGCGCCCGCCGCGCATCCTTCATGAACTCCCTGCGGTCCTGCCAGCGTATCCCCATCGGATCAAATCCCTTCCGCTGCCGGGCCGCGCGTGAAGAAGAGGAACGCCATAGACGGGCGGCGGCTGCCAGGCTGCGCCGCGAAATGGATCGATTCGAACCGGTAGCCTTCCGACGTCCAACGGTTCAAGGCCGTTTCGACGGCCTGGTCGGTCACGTCGGTGATCTCCACCACCTTGTATTCCGTCATGGGCTCCGCCAACGCCGTCACCGCGCCAGGAACCTGGCCGCTTCCTTCGCGGAATAGGTGAGGATCAGGTCGGCGCCCGCCCGCTTGATGGCGGTGAGGATCTCCATGGTCATTCTTTCCCCGTCCACCCAGTCCAGCTTCGCGGCCGCCTTGACGATGGAGTATTCTCCGCTCACATTGTATGCCGCCACCGGAAGATCGAACGCCTCGCGCACCCTGTAGATGATGTCGAGATACGCGAGCGCGGGCTTGACCATCACCATGTCGGCGCCTTCCTGCACGTCGAGGGCCACTTCCCGCAAGGCCTCCCTCGCGTTCGGCGGATCCATCTGGTACGAGCGGCGGTCGCCGGATTTCGGCGTGCTTTCGGCGGCGTCGCGGAACGGGCCGTAAAAACCGGATGCGTACTTCGCGGCGTACGACATGATGGGGAGCCCCGGGTACCCCTCCTTGTCGAGCGCCTCGCGGATTGCGCCGACCCGGCCGTCCATCATGTCGGATGGGGCGACGACGTCGGCCCCCGCCCGCGCGTGCGTGACCGCGCTCTGCGCCAGTATCGCCAGCGTGGCGTCGTTGTCCACGTCGCCGTCCTTCGTCAGGATCCCGCAATGGCCGTGGTCCGTATACTCGCAGAAGCACACGTCGGTGATGACCAGTATTCCCGGTACGGCGTCCTTGATCGCCCGGACGGCCGTCTGCACGATGCCCTTGTCGGAATACGCGTCCGATCCCAGGGAGTCCTTCTTCGCCGGGATGCCGAAGAGCAGCACCGCGGGGATTCCGAGGGATTTCACATCCTTCACTTCCTTTACAAGGTTCTCGACGCTAAGCTGGAATACTCCCGGCATGGAGGACACTTCCTTGCGGATCCCCTTGCCGGCGGCGGCGAACAGGGGGTAGATCAGGTCGTCCACGGAGAGCTTCGTCTCCCTCACCATCCGCCGGAACAGTTCGTTTTTCCGCAGGCGCCGCGGGCGGTATTCGGGGAAGTTCATCTGTTCGGTCCTCCATCGCGCGGGAGGGACGCAAGGCGCACTTCGATCGCGTCCATCAATCCCTTCAGCGTATATTTTTCGGGCATGATGTCCACCTCAAATTTCCTCTCGGCGACCGCACGGGCGGTCACTTCCCCGATCGCCGCTATACGGCTCCGCATAAGCACTTCCGCCGCCGCACGTTCCCCCATCAGGAGGAAGAAGTTGCGAAACGCGGAGGGCGACGCGAAGGTGCAGACGTCGGGCGGATCGGCCTCCATCTCCCGCGCGGCCCCCTCGTTCCTTTCCGGCAGGCCGTTCCGGTAAGCCACCACCGATTCGACTGCGCCGCCATGCCGGCGGATCTCCGCCGAAATCACGTCGCGTCCTTCGAGCGCACGCGGAAGCAGAAACCTCTTCCCCGCCACACCTTCGCCCCGCAATGCATCCGCGAGCCCCTCCCCGGTGTGTTTGCCTGCGGTAAGGTCGGCGGGGAATCCGAGGCGTTCCAACTCCCGGCTCGTGCCGGGCCCCACGCTCGCAACGCGGACGCCTTCGGGCTTCCGCGCAACCCCGAGCAGCGACGCGCGGGCGCAGAAGAACTTCGCCGCATTGGCGCTCGCGAACAGGACCCAGTCGAATTCGGAAAGGCGTGCGATCGATCCATCGAGCGGCGCGGTATCTTCCGGAGGAACAAGCCGGATCGTGGGGAATAGCACCGGAACGCCGCCCCGCTTCCGGATCAAGCCCGCGAATTCCCCCGCCTGGCCCTCTCCCCGGGTGACGAGGATTCTTTCCCCCGATAGCGGCATTGCCCCCGTTATTTCCCCGCGGCCCGGTAGACCTCGTCCAGGATCCGTTTCGCCCCGCGCCCGAGAAGCCGCTCTGCCAGCTCCACTCCCAACGCTTCGGGATCTTCAACAGATCCCCGGGCGCTTTCGCGGAGAATCTCCGACCCGTCGGGCCGCCCCACGAGCCCATCGAGCAGGATGGAGTCGCCCTCCGTCCGGCCGTAGGCGGCGATGGGCACTTGACAGCCGCCCTCCAGGCGCTTGAGGAACCCGCGCTCCGCCCGCACGGCGAAAGCCGTTTCGCGGTCGTTCAGGAACGCGACGGCTTCGCGGGTCGCCGCGTCGTCCCGCCGGATCTCTATGCCGAGCGCCCCCTGCCCGATCGCGGGGAGAGACACGTCGACGGGCAGCACCTGCGTGATCTTCCCTTCCCATCCCAGCCGCCGCAAGCCCGCCGCCGCCAGGATGATCGCGTCGAACCTTCCTTCCTCCATCTTCCGGATGCGGGTGTCCAGGTTCCCGCGGTTGTCGGCGACGACCAGGTCCGGGCGAAGGCCAAGGAGCTGGGTCTGGCGGCGCAGCGAACTCGTTCCGACGGTCGCCCCTTGCGGAAGGTCATCGAACCGCTTCACCTTGTTGGAAAGGAACGCGTCCCGCGGATCCTCGCGCTTCGTGATCGCTGCGATCTCGAGTTCCCGGGGAAGGTCGGTCGGCACGTCCTTCATCGAGTGTACGGCGAGATCGATATTTCCCGCGAGAAGCGCCTCCTCGATCTCCTTCACGAAGAGCCCCTTCCCTCCCACGCGCGCCAGCGGGACGTCCAGGATCATGTCGCCCGTCGTCTTGATCTTCACGATTTCCGGCTTCCGCCCGGTCTTCCGCTCCACCTCGAACTGGATGAACCCGGCCTGCCACAGGGCGAGCTTGCTGCCCCGGCTGCCGAGAAGGATTACTCCATCGCCACTTCCCACTTTTTCCTCCAATCCGGCCGAACTGCGGGCGCCCAGCGAGAAAGTTGCGGGCCGCCGGCTCCAGCCGGAAGTTTATTCTTTCGGCGTTTCCTCCTGCGGAGGCGGCTGGGCCCCGTCCTCCGGGAGGTCGAACAGTTCGCGGACGGTCGCGACAAGTTCCGTCACGTCGCGGCCTTCCACGTCCTTCTTGAGCGCCGAGATCGGCGGATGAAGGACCTTGTTGAGGATGGCGGACGCAAGCGACTCCACCACCTTGCGCGTCCTCGGATCCTCCGAGCCCAACATCGAGACCGCCTTGGCCACTTCCGCGTTCTTTATCTCCTCGAACTTCTTCCGCAGCATGACTATCGTGGGAGTGATCTGCTGAGCCTCGAGCCAGCGGAGGAACCCCCTCACCTCCCCCGCCACGATTTCCTCCGCCCGCATGGCTTCCTTTTGCCGCTCTTCCATATTCGTTTCTATCACGTTGTTCAGATCGTCTATGTCATACACGTAAACGTTGTCTATCTGGTTTGCGTCCGGATCGATGTCCCGTGGCACGGCCATGTCGATGAAGAACATCGGCCGGTATTTCCGGATACGGATGACTTCCTCCACGTCCTGCCTTTTCAATATGAAGTGGGGCGCCCCCGTCGACGAGAGGACGATGTCGGCCAGCTTGAGATGCGTCGTCAGTTCTTCGAACCGAACCGGCCTGCCGTCGAACTCTTCGGCAAGCTTGACGGCACGCTCGAAGGTCCGGTTCGTCACCATGATCCCCTTGACGCCCGCGGAGAGAAGGTGGCGAGCCGCCAGCTCGCACATCTCCCCGGCACCGATCAGCATGACCGTCTTGTCCTTCAGCGTTCCGAAAATCTTTCTCGCCAGTTCCACGGCGGCGAAGGAAACCGAGACGGCGGAGCTCGCCACTTTCGTCTCCGTGCGCACCCGCTTGGCAACGGAAAAAGCCTTGTTGTAGAACTTGTCGAGGATAGGGCCGATCGTACGGAACTCGGCGGCGTACCCGTAGGCGTCCTTTACCTGCCCCAGGATCTGCGGCTCTCCCAGCACCATCGAGTCGAGGCTGCTCGACACCCGGAAGAGGTGCTTCACCGCCTCCCCCCCGCCGTGGTGGTAGAGGTAACCGTTCAACTCGTTCCGCGGTATACCGTGATGGGAGGCGAGAAACTCCTTCACGGCTTCGGTACCCTTGAAGGACTCGTCGGCCAGTACGCACACTTCGACCCTGTTGCAGGTTGACAGGATCACCCCTTCGACAACGCCTCCCCGCTCCACCAGTCCGCGCAGCGCCCGCCCCACCGTTTCCGCAGGAAAGGCGAGACGCTCGCGTACCTCCACCGGCGCCGTGCGGTGATTCAATCCGACTATGACGATGTCGCTCATCGGAAGGCCGAGATCACCCGGAGAGACTGGAGTATGTATGTAGTCCGGGCAGCAGGAGGTTGACCCCCAGGAACGTGAACAGGACCGCGCAGAAACCCACTATGGCCAGGATCGCCGCCTTTCTTCCCCGCCATCCGACCGTCAGGCGGCCGTGGAGGAGAGCAGCGTACAGCAGCCAGGTGATCAGGGACCACGTCTCCTTGGGGTCCCAGCTCCAGTAGGAGCCCCAGGCGTATTCCGCCCAGATGGAGCCGGTGATGATCCCCAGCGTCAGAAGCGGGAACCCGACGGTCAGGCACTTGTAATTGATCTCGTCGAGCACGTCCAGCGAAGGCAGGCGCTTGAAGATCGCCCCCAGCCGCTTGCGCTTTACCTCCTTTTCCTGAAGCAGGTACATGATTCCCGCGCCGAATGCTATGGCGAAAACCGCGTCGCCTATGAACAGGAGCATGACGTGGATCGGAAGCCAGTACGAGTTCAGCGCCGGGGCGAGCCGCGCGACTTCCCCGGACTGGAAAGCGGCGGATATGCTGAAGGCGAATCCGAGCGGCGCGATGAAGGAGCCGAGAATGCGAAGGTTGTAGCGCACCTCGATGACCAGGAAGACGGTGACGATGGACAGCGCGAAGAACGACAGGGACTCGAACAGGTTCGTGATGGGGGTGTAACCGGCCGCGAAATATCTCGAGACGAATCCGGCAAAGTGCAGTATGACCCCGATCAGGAGGAACATCCTCCCGAGCTTCGCTCCCCTCTCCTTGAGAGTGATGATGAAATACAGGTACAGGAGAGCGCCGACCAGGTAGAAGGCGGTCGTGGCCTTCAGCAGCGCGATGTGCATTTCGTTATTCTAATTCAGTACTGCTCGTCTTTCCACATCTCCTTCGCGAACCTGACGACACGGTTACGGCCCGTTTCCTTCGCACTGTAAAGGGCCACGTCGGCGAACTTTATAGCCTGCCAGAAGGTCGTCGCATCCACCGGAAACTCCGCCACGCCGAAACTTATCGTCTTCTGCACGATTCCCTTTGCGGTTTTCACCTTGTGCTCACCGACGGAAGTGCGGATCCTCTCGGCGATTTCCATTGCGGCGTCCTTGCAGTCGGGCATGACCACGAGGAACTCCTCGCCGCCGAAGCGGATTACGAGGTCGCTCGCGCGGACGCTCCGTGCGATGACTCCCGCGGTCTCCCGCAAGACGGCGTCACCCGCGTCGTGCCCCAGGGTGTCGTTGACCTGCTTGAAGAAGTCGAGGTCCCCCATCAGCAGTCCGATCGTGGATCCATGCCTCTCCGACATTGCGATCAGGATATCGGTGTACTCCTCGAGGAAGCGGCGGTTGTGGAGGCCCGTGAGCGCGTCCCTCAGCGACGATTCCCGGAGTGTTTCCGTCAGCCGCTTCGCCTGGATGACCGGAAAGGTTTCATGGATGAACCGGCGGGATTGGGAAATCTTCGTGGCGCTTCCACCGCCGTTTCCCCCGCGGAACACGAACTGGACCACGCCGCCCGTCGCCCCTCCTATTATCATCGGCACGCAAACGTGATGCGCCCCCTCGATGTTGAAGTGACGGCACACGTCGGGGAACTCCGCAGATGCGACCGTCTCGCCGGTCTTCCTTGCGCGGCAGAGGCCCGCGTTCACGAAGATATCCTCCTTGCATGCGCGTTCCACGTCCCCGCCGGAGGTCAGGGCGCACCGGATGCGGTTCTTCTGGGCGTCGACGTCGTAGATGTTGTAGCTGTCGAGCCCGTGCTGGGCGAATTCGTGTCCGAGCCGCAGGTAGACGTCGTCGACCGTGTCGTCCTCCTCGATCACCTTTTTGAACGTGTTGATCTCGAGGAGTGAGCGGAGCAGGCGGTTCACCTGTTCGGAAAGGGTGCCCACCTCGTCCTGCGAGCGGACGGCGATCGGTGTGTTCAGGTCCACCCGGCCCTCCGCGAGTGCGCTGATGCGGCGCGTCAGTTCCGCAAGAGGGCGGACCAGCGAACGCGTGATGAGGACGGTGAAAAGAACGAGGGGAGGAATGGCGACGATCGTCGCCGCGATCACGGTATCCCGGTAGACCGTATCGCGCGCCCCCAACGCGCCGAGAATGCCAAGAAACAGGTACCATGCCGCGACAGATATGCAGAACACCCAGAACCTCTGCCGGATCGGCCTGCGGAAAAGCAGCAAGGAGCGGACGGAGTCCCATGCCGAAGATGTGGATGTCATCGATGATGTCTCCCCTATGCGGCGATACGCGTATCGTCGGATGACTTATCGGAGGAGACATCGGAATACTTTATGAATTATGAGCTTTTTCCCGGAGATTTTCCGATGGGAAATGAGGGAATTCCTACCGGGGTCCGGCAACCATGCGCTTGTAATCCGAAAGGTGGGCATTCTGCTCGCGCGCCCGGATCCCGTCCATTTCCTCGTAATTCCCCTCCATGATCCTGACTATGTTTCCGTCCAGCGCGCCGGATTTCACGAGATTGAGGAGGATCGGCATGGTATCGTCCCGCCTCGTCCCGGTGCGATACGGACGGTTTTCGGTAACGGCGGTAAAAACGTCGGCCACGCACATGATCCGTGAGCCGAGCGAAAGCTCGCTGCCGCCGAGGTGGAACGGGTATCCTTTTCCGTCGAGCCTTTCATGATGGAAGGACGCCCAACCGGCGATATCCTCGAATCCACCGATCGTCGAGAGGATCTGGTAAGTATGGTAGGTGTGCGCCCGTACGATGTCGAATTCCGCCGGGTCGAGCTTCCCCGGTTTGTCCAGGATCGAATTCGGCACCGCAACCTTTCCGAGATCGTGCAGGAAACCCGCCACATGCATCAATCGGCAGCTTTTTTCGGAAAAATACATTTTCCGTGCGAGTTCCCTTGCGACCACGGCGACGCCGGAGGAATGGGTAGCCGTAAAAGGGCTGCGGTAATCGACGATCCTGGCGAAGATCTTCCCGATGTTTTCAAGCTCCCAGAGTTGAAGCTCCACTCGAGGCCACGCGATTATGTCCATCAGCACCCGATAGATCCTGGTGGAGGTAAAATCGAGCCAGAACGATTCCTGTGCGGACAGCTTCCCGAAACATTCCACCAGGTCCGGGGAGAACCACGTCCCTTTTAGCCGGGATATTTCGCCGCGCACCGCATTGACCTGTTCCAGTATGCTCCGGTCCCTTTTAACGAAGCGATCGACGTAATCGGCAAGATGGATCGCGTTGGCGGATAACCGGGTCCGCTCGTCGGCGTCTTCCCAGTTCTCTTCTTCCCCCCATGAATAGTGATGGTACCTTACATACTCCGATGCCCTGGTGAAATGCGTGCAGCCGGCCAGAAGGCCAGCTCCGAGCACCGTATGGTTTCCAAACCTCTCGAAATCCGCTTTCATCATCATGTTGACCTTCTCCTCGACGGAGAGGGCGCCTATGTCGTGAAGCACCCCGGCGTACATCAGGTCGGACAGATCCTGGGGGCGGAATCCCATTTCGCGCCCCAGCCGCAACGCGATATAAGCGACTCGCTGCTGGTGGGCCACTACTTTCGGATGGATCAGGTCCAGGGAATCGGAAAGGGAAAGAACCAGGTTGTCCAGCATCACGATCGGGTCGCGTATCATGCTTCACATCTCCTTTACATTCAATGTCTGCGTTTATCTTTTCGCGTAATACCCGGCGAAAATTCAGGCAAAATACCGTACTCTCCCGGGAAGAATACTTATCACGCATTTATATTCTTTGCAATTAAATGCAATGTATGTTATGTTTTTTGCGCACAATACCAGGGAGGCGCGGCAATGCAGGAATCGGGGCGATGCAGGAGGTGGGACAATGCGGAAACCGATTGCGATACTGCATCTTGAGGGCAATGCCGATGACCGGGAACGCGTGCGGAAGAGCCTCGAATCGGAAGGGCTCAGGTGCACGTTCGTGTGCGTGGAAACGCGCAATGACTTTCTGGCCGCGATCGACCTGGAGAAATTCGACCTGATTCTTGCCGACTACATGCTTCCCTCCTTCGACGGGCTGTCCGCGTTCGACATCCTGAAGCAAAGACGCCTCTATATCCCTTTCATCATCGTTTCAGGAACACCGGGTGAGGAACCGGCGATCGAATGTCTCTGGAGCGGGGTGACGGACTACGTCCTGAAGGACCGGATGTCGCGGCTCGTGCCGGCGGTGCTGCGCGCCCTGGACGAGGCGGCGGAAAGGGCGGCCCGCGTCCAGTCCGAAGAAGCGCTCCGCGAGAGCGAAACGAAGTACCGGCTGCTGTTCGAAAACATGACCCAGGGGGCGTTCCACCAGCGGGCGGACGGATATATCGTCGACGTCAACCCTTCGGCTCTCCGCATGTTCGGACTGCCGCGGGAAGAATTTACGGAAATCGTGTCGCGTCCATCGTCCTGGGAAGCGGTGCACGAAAACGGCTCCCCGTTCCGCGACGGTGAACTTCCGCCGTTCGCGGCACTTGCCGCAGGCAAACCCGTCGGAGGCGTCGTGGCGGGAGTCCCGAACCCCCTGACCGGGACCCGCACCTGGATGGAGATCAGCGCCATTCCGGAATTCAGGCCGGAAGAAAGCGCCCCCTTCCAGGTGGCGGTAACGCTGCACGACATCACCGAGCGAAAAAAACTGGAGACGCAGCTGCGGCAGGCGCAGAAGATGGAGGCCGCCGGCATGCTCGCGGGTGGAATCGCGCACGACTTCAACAATGCCCTCACCGGAATCCTCGGATTCAGCGAGGTGCTTAAAAAACATGTCGACGGAAACGAGGAGGCCACGGAGGAGCTGGATCGGATACGAAGTTGCGCGGAGCATGCGGCCACGTTGACGCGGCAATTGCTTATGTTCGCCCGCCGCCAGGAAATGAAGCCGGCGAACCTGGATCTCAACATGGCGATAAGGGATTCGATAAGCCTCATCCGCAAGCTGGTCGGAGCGAACATCGAGGTGCGGGACAGCCTGGCGGCCGGACTCCCTGCCATAAAAGCGGACCGGGGACAGCTGGAGCAGGTCCTGATGAACCTGTGCATCAACTCCCGGGACGCGATGCCTCACGGAGGCCGGCTTCTCATCGAAACGTCCGAAGCGGTTCCGGGAGACGAACACTTGGATAAAAACCCGGAAGCCGTCCACGGCCGCTATGCGGTTCTCTCGATTTCGGACACCGGGACGGGTATGGACGAGGACGTGCGGAAACGCGCCTTCGAGCCCTTCTTCACCACGAAGGACCCGGAAAAGGGATCCGGCCTCGGCCTGCCGGTGGCATACGGCATCGTCCGGCAACACAACGGCTTCATAAACCTCTCCAGCGAGCCCGGAAAGGGAACGGTCATCCGGATTTATTTCCCGGCCGCCGGCGCCGAACCGGACGGTCCGGCTTTCATCCAGGAATCGCCCATTCGGGGAGGGACGGAGGCGATACTGCTCGCCGAGGACGAGGAATCCCTCCGCACGCTTTTCGAGCGGATCCTCCAGGAGTTCGGATATACGGTGGTCACGGCATCCGACGGCAGGAAAGCCGTGGAAGCGGCGAAGGAAGAAAAGGATTTTTCCCTGGCGATCCTGGACCTGGTCATGCCGAGGATGAGCGGCAAGGAGGCGTTCGACGCATTGAAGAAGCGGCGGCCGGACCTGAAGGCGATCTTCATGAGCGGTTATTCCGGCGATGCGATCCGTGATTTGTACGACTTGAAGAGCGGGGTTCCTTTTCTTCAGAAACCTTTCGGCCCCTTCGTTCTGGCGAAAAAGGTGCGGGAAGTGCTGGACGGGGACTGACGGCCCAAACCCGATCCGCACGGCGCGTCCACCGAGCCCGCGTGTTACGATGTGCGCGTGAAAGGCGCCGGGAAAAACTTTTCCCCACGATACCTGCCCGCGGCGGCAGCCGCTGTCCTGGCCGCATGTCTCCTCTTCGCCCGCTGCGCGCCGAAGCTTCCCATGGACGAAGGAACGCTGGTCATCGCCCTTCCCGGGGCGCCGGTGAGCATCGACCCGCGCCTTGCCACGGACGCCTACGGCGAGCAGATCCTGCAGATGACGCACGCATACCTCGTACGGCGGGATGCGGCCGGGAACCCCGTCCCCGACCTTGCGGAAGAATGGGAGGAGAAATCCCCCCTGGAAATCGTCTTCAGGCTGCGCAAGGGAGCGCGCTTCCACGGCGGCAGGGAAGTCAATTCAGCGGACGTCCGTTACACGTACGAGTGGATTCTCGACCCGAAAAACCTGTCTCCGCACAGATCGACTTACGGCATGATCTCCGGAATCGATACACCGGATTCCCGGACCGTCGTCTTCCGCCTGAAGGAGCCGTTCGCCCCGTTTCTCGCCGGGATGGCGCGCGGGATCGTCCCGGTCGGATTCGGGGCGCGAGGATACAACCCGGTCCCCGGCGCCGGGCCGTATAAAGTAGACGACTTCCGCCCGGACGAGGCGATTTCCCTCTCCCGGCACGAGGGGTATTACGGCCGCCCTCCCGCTATCCCGAAGGTCGTCGTGAAGTTCCTGCCCGACAGCAACGTCCGGTTCCTGGAATTGAAAAAAGGTAGCGTCAACTTCGTACTGAACGGAGTGGACCCGGACCTGCTCCCGTCCGCCCTGAAATCCCCTAACCTGGCGATGGAAGAAACAGCAGGGAGCAACGTCTCCTATCTCGGGTTCAACCTGGCGGACCCTGTCCTGTCGGACGTCCGGGTGCGCCGCGCCATAGCTCTTTCAATAGACCGTGAGTCGATCGTGCGAGCGATCTTGAAGGGACATGCCGACATGGCCGACTCGATTCTCGCACCGGGCTTCTGGGCCCGCGCGGATGACCTCCCGCGTCTGCGATACGACCCTGCGGAGGCCAAACGGCTCCTTGATTCCGCCGGGTACCGCGACCCGGACGGGCCCGGGCCGAAGCGGCGGTTCGCACTGGCCTATAAAACCTCGCAAAACGAGCTTCGCCGCAGGATCGCCGCCGTCATCCAGGAGCAGCTGCGGCAGGTGGGCATCTCGGTGGAGGTTCAGTCCCTCGAGTGGGGGGCCTTCTTCTCCGACATCAAAAAAGGAAACTTCCAGCTCTACAGCCTTACGTGGGTGGGGATTTCAGATCCCGACATTTTCCATTACGCCTTCCATTCCTCGCAGACGCCTCCCGATGGCGCGAACCGCGGCCGGTATGCGAACCCCGAAATCGACCGCCTGCTCATGGCGGGGCGCCGGGAGCAGTCGCGGGCAAAAAGAAAGGCGATCTACCGCGGAGTCCAGGAAATCCTTTCCCGCGACCTGCCGGTGTTCCCCCTCTGGGCAAACCGCAACATCCTGGTTCGGGATCGACGCCTTTCAGGCTTCACCCTCACGCCCGACGAAGACTACTCGTCGGTGAAGGACATGCATATCGAGGGGCGGGGACGCCCCGCGTCCGGAAAAGCTGCGCCGTGAGACGCTATATCCTTGCGCGCACGGCACAGCTCGTGCCTGTCGTTTTCGGGGTCGTGACGATAGTCTTCCTCCTCATACACCTCATCCCCGGGGATCCCGTGGAGATCATGCTCGGGGAAAGCGCCGTCGCCGCGCAGAAGGAAGAATTGCGCAGGGACCTGAAGCTCGATCTGCCCATTGCCGAGCAATACGCGGAATTCCTGAAAGGTTTGGCAAGGGGAGACCTGGGCCTGTCCTTCCGGAGCCGCGAGCCTGTGGCCCGCGAAATTCTCTCCCGCTTCCCCGCCACCCTGCTACTGGCGGCGGCGTCGCTCCTCGTGGCGATACTAGTCGCCTTTCCGCTGGGCGTCCTCTCGGCCTTGCGCCCCCGTTCGTGGGTGGACCATATTTCGGCGCTCCTCGCCATGCTGGGGCTATCGATGCCCAACTTCTGGCTCGGACCGCTGCTGATCCTCGTCTTTTCCATTCAGTTGGGGCTCCTCCCGGTCTCGGGCTTCGGCACCGCGTTGCACCTGGTCCTTCCCGCGCTCACGATGGGATCGGGGATGGCCGCGATCCTCATGCGCCTGATGCGTTCCTCGCTCCTTGAAGAGATACGCCGGGAGTACGTCCGCACAGCCGCCGCGAAGGGACTTTCCTTGAGGGGCGCGGTATTGCGCCATGCTCTCAAGAACTCGTCGATTCCGGTGATCACGGTTCTCGGTCTCCAGTTCGGAGCCTTGCTCGCAGGCAGCATAATCACCGAGACGATCTTCTCCTGGCCGGGAATCGGGCGTCTTACCGTCCAGGCCATCGACGCGCGCGATTACCCGCTCGTCCAGGGATGCGTCCTCTTCATCGCGCTGTGCACCGTGTTCGTGAACCTTGTGACCGACCTCCTCTACTCGCGGCTGGACCCCCGGATCCGGTATGAGTGACCCCGGCGCCGCTTCGAACGGAAGGGTAATAGCGCGGTTCCTGCGGCACCGGGGGGCGGCGGCCGGCCTTGTCGTCACGGCCGCGTTTCTCCTCGCCGCCCTGTTAGCGCCCTGGCTCTCCCCGTTCGACCCCAACGCCCAGGACCTCGAGTCGGGGCTGTCGGGCGCCTCCGCCGCCCACTGGCTGGGCCAGGACAAACTGGGCAGGGACCTGCTCTCGCGGCTTCTTCACGGCTCGCGCATCTCGGTCGCCGTCGGTCTCGGTACGGTCGCCGTCTCCCTTTCGATCGGACTCCTCGCCGGCTCCGCGTCCGGTTTCTTCGGCGGCCGCACGGACCACCTGTTCATGAGGATCTGCGACGTGCTGATGGCGTTCCCCGGAATCCTGCTCGCGATCGGGATGACCGCGGCCATGGGCCCCTCCCTGCGGAACGTGCTGATCGCGCTGTCGCTCCTCGGATGGGTCGGTTACGCAAGGCTCATCCGCGCGCAGGTCATGAAGGTCAAGGAGATGGAATTCGTGGAGTCTGCACGCGCGGCCGGGAGCCCTCCGGCCCGTATCCTGCTGTTCCATGTTCTTCCCAACGCGTTCTCCCCGATCCTCGTGGAAGCGACGTTCGGCATATCAAGGGCCATAGTGGCGGAAGCGGGATTGAGCTTCCTGGGGCTCGGCGTCGCGCCGCCGGCTCCTTCCTGGGGGGCCATGATCGCGGAGGGGAGGCACTTCCTCTTCGTCGCCCCTCACATCGCCGCAGTCCCCGGCGTCGCCATCATGGTCGCGGTGATGGCGTTCAATCTCGTCGGCGACGGACTGCGGGACGCATTCGACGTGCGCGAGGAAATTCGCTGACCGGCGAATGCCGAATTGACCTCGCACCGCCGGCGGGTGATATGATAGCGATACTTCACTTGATATCTAACAGGCGCCAAACGACCGAGGAAGGAGGATTCGGAATGGCTAAATCGGGCAGGAAAGGCATGACCCGCAGGGAGTTCGTCAAGGCCGCCGGCATCGGGACCATCGCGATGGGTGTTGCGCCGTCGATCATCATCCCCGGCCGCAGCCACGCCGCCGGGAAAGAGCTGAAGATCCTCGTCTGGTCCCACTTCGTCCCCCGGTTCGATACCCAATGGTTCGACAACTACGTCAAGGTCTGGGGGCAGGCGAACGGCGTGAACGTGACACTGGACCACATCGGCCTCGCCGAGATCCCCTCGCGCACCGCCGCCGAAGTCTCCGCCGGCAAGGGACACGACCTGATCGAGTGGATCTCTCCCCCGTCCCAGTTCGAGCCGAGCGTGCACGACCTCGGGGATATCGTCAAGGAAGCGGAAAAGCGGTTCGGAAAGATGCATCCGCTGTGCAAGCGGAGCTCCTACAACCCGAACACGAAAAAATTCTACAGCTTCGTCCCCGGCTGGACGATCGACCCGGGCTGCTACCGGAAAAGCCTGTGGGCCAAGGCCGGAAAGCCGAACGGACCGGTGAAGTGGGAAGACCTGATCACGTACGGCGGCAAGATCAAGAAGGAACAGGGGATCCAGCTCGGGATCGGCCTTTCCCAGGAACTCGACTCGAACATGGCGGCCAGGGCGCTCCTGTGGTCCTACGACACCGGGACCCAGGACGCGAACGAAAACGTCATCATCAACAATCCGAAGACGGTCGAGGCAACGGCATACATGGCGCGGTTGTACAAGGAGGCCATGGTCCCCGAGGTCTTCTCGTGGACCGCAGTCTCCAACAACCAGGCCCTGATCGCCGGAAGGGCGGCGTACATCCTCAATTCCATCTCCGCCTACCGCTCCGCGCAGAAGGAAGTTCCCGAGATCGCGAAGGACATCTACTTCACTCCTGCGCTCAAGGGCCCGAGGGGCACGGGTTTCAGCTGCGAGCACGTGATCTATAACTACATAGTCCCCAAGTATTCCTCGAACGTCGACCTTGCGAAGCAGTTCCTCCTCGACCTGGTGTCGAACTACGACCAGGCCATGTACGCGAGCGAGCTCTACAACTCGCCCGCCTTCTTCGATACGCCGATCCGGTCCGGAAACCGGGGGTACGCCGCGGTCAAGGGCGCGAAGAAGTTCCGTGACCTTCACAACTCCTGGTTCAGCAACGATCCCTTCGCGCTCCCAGGCGAGGAGAAGGGAAAGCTCGCGGTGCTCAAGGACGCGGAGAAGTGGAGCACCAACATGGGGCATCCGGGTCCCGCAAGCCCGGCGGAAGGCGAGGTCTTCGCCACCTTCATCCTTCCGAACATGCTGGCGACCGCGGTGCGCGGGACGAAACCCGCCGATGCGGTGGCGGAAGCCGAAAAACAGGTGAAGAAGATCTTCGCGAAATGGCGGGAAAAGGGCCTCGTCGGCGGGAAGTCCTGAACGTCGGGCAGGCGATCCGTCGGGGGCGGGGAATTTCCCCGCCCCCGCGGCATTTTTTGATGGAACAATAACGACAACGTACCGGAGGCATGCTGCGCCATGGCAAGGGTGGAAATCCGGAGCGTCCTGAAAACGTTCGGAGAGGTCCGCGCGGTGGACAGCGTTGATCTCGATACGGTGGAGGGCGAATTCCTGGTCCTCCTGGGACCTTCGGGATGCGGCAAGACCACGCTGCTCCGCATGATCGCGGGGATCGAGGAGCCCACCGCGGGTGACATCCTCATCGACGAAAAGGTGGTCACGAACCTCCCCCCGAGGCTGCGGAACATAGCCATGGTGTTCCAGAGCTACGCACTCTATCCCCACATGTCCGTCTACAGGAACATCGCATTCCCCTTGCGCACGCGCGGCGTGGAAAAGGCGGCAATTCGGAAGAAGGTCGAATGGGCGGCGGGGATGTTCGGGATCGAGCGCCTGCTCGAGCGGAAACCCCGGGAACTGTCCGGCGGAGAGCGCCAGCGCGTAGCCCTCGCGCGGGCGATGGTGCGGGAGCCGAGCGTGTTCCTCCTCGACGAGCCCCTTTCCAACCTTGACGCCATACTGCGGGCATCCGCGCGGGAGGAGCTGCGGCAGTTCCAGAAGCGGGTCGGGGTCACGACCATTTACGTTACGCACGACCAGGTGGAGGCGATGGGCCTCGGGGACCGGATCGTCGTGATGAACAAGGGGAGGATCCGGCAGGTGGGGACTCCCATGGATATATACCATTGGCCCGCCGACACCTTCGTGGCGACATTCGTGGGTTCGCCGCCCATGAATCTCATCGGTGAAGACCACATATTGACGGGGTTCCGCCCGGAAACGTTCGTGCCGGCTGAGCTTGTGCCGGCAAAAACGGATGTCGTCACCTACTCCTTCGCGGTTACGTGGCTGGAGTACCTTGGAGCCGAACGGCTCGTCTACGGAAACGTCGGCGAGAAATCCCATTCCCGCCATGTCGTATCACGGCTTCCCGGCAGCATGGCCGTACCGATCGAAGCGGGACGGACATACACTTTCGCCGTATCCCGCGACCACATCCGGTTCTTCGACCGGGAGACCGGGCTGCGGACCCAAAGGAGCCCGGCATGAGCGGGACGGCGGCGGGAGAAGGCGCCGCCGGGCGGGCCATGGCTCTTGCGGCCGCAGGGGCGGAGCCCGGCATCCGGGACCGGTCGGGTACGCTCGCGAAGCTCATGATCGCGCCCGCCGTCCTGTACGTCGTCGCGATGATCGGCCTTCCTTTCGTCATCGCGATTCTGTACAGCCTGAGCGACATCACCACGGGCGATCCCACGCTCCGGATCGTCGGCCTCAGAAATTTCCGCGAGATCCTGACCGACTCCATCTTCCTGCGCTCCATGAAGAACACCTTCTACTTCGCCGTCATTTCGCAGGTACTGGTCATCGTCCTCTCCCGAGTCATAGCGACCGCGCTGATGAAGGAGTTCCGCGGCAAATGGTTAATGCGCTTCCTTATCATGCTGCCGTGGACGGCGCCGATCTCGCTCGGAACCATCGGGTGGCTCTGGATGTTCGACTCGATCTTCAGCCCCTTCGACTGGATTTTCCGAACCGTGGGCCTGCTCGGCAAACCGGACGCCCTGATGGGGCCGGAAACCAACCTCTACTGGCTCGGTGTGCCGTGGCTGGCCATGCTTTCGGTGATCACCGTCCACGTCTGGAGGATCCTCCCGCTTGCGACTGTGATCCAGCTGGCGGGCCTGAGCTCCATTCCCAAGGACCTGCTCGAGGCGGCGGAAGTGGACGGCGCGACGCCGTGGCGCAGGACGCTTGAGATCACGATTCCGCTGACGATGCCCATCATCAGCATCGCGTTCCTGTTCGGACTGGTATTCACATTCACCGACGTCACCGTCGTTTACGTCATGACACGGGGCGGACCGGTGCACAGCACGCAGGTCCTTTCGACCTGGACGTTCTTCAAGGGGATCGAGGGTGGGGACCTTGCCCAGGGTGCGGCCGTTTCACTGTTCCTTTTCCCCGTCCTCGCCGGAATCGCGGCGCTGATGCTCCGCATGGCCCGCAAGAGCGAGGTGGTGTGATGGCGAGCGCAAGGAAGCTGATGGGCCGCGGAGGCCTCTACACTCTGGTGGGCGCGTTCGCGGTTTTCGGCGCGTTTCCGTTCTACTGGATGGTCATCGCGACGTTCAAGCGCGACCACGACCTGTTCAACCCGGTCGCCAATCCGTTCATATTCAACGAGCCCCCCACGCTGGACCACCTGAAGCTCCTGCTGTTCGATACGCACTTCATCACGTATCTCTGGAACACCTTCCTGGTCGGCTCGGCGGTCGTCGTGATCACCCTTGCGGCGGCAGTGCCGGCGGCGTACAGCCTGGCGAGATGGGCAAGGGGCTGGGGGGAAACGCTGGGCATCGGGATCTTCCTCACCTACCTCGTGCCCCCGACGATCCTGTTCATCCCCCTATCCCGGTTCGCATCGGCCCTGGGGCTGCAGGAATCGCTCTGGTCGCTCATACTCATCTACCCGACCTTCACGATCCCGTTCTGCACCTGGCTCCTCATGGGGTTTTTCAAGACGATTCCGAAGGATATCGAGGAACAGGCGATGATCGACGGTCTATCCCGGTTCGGGGCGATGGCGAGGGTCGTCCTGCCGCTTGGAATCTCGGGCATCCTGACTGTCGTCGTCTTCGCCTTCACGCTCTCCATGCACGAGTTCATCTACGCACTGACCTTCATTTCCGTATCGATGAAAAAAACGGTCTCCATAGGCGTCCCGACGGAATTGGTGCGCGGAGACGTGTTCCAGTGGGGGCCGCTCATGGCCGGGGCGCTCATCGCAAGCATACCGGTCGCGGTGGTCTACACCTTCTTCCTCGACAGGTTCATCGCAGGGTTCACCATGGGAGCCGTGAAGTAGGAACATGGACTCGCCCTCACCGCTCCTGATGGCGGGGTTCGAGGGGAAATCGCTGCCCCCCTCGCTGGCCGCCCGTCTGCGCGACGGGACGGCGAGCGGCGTCGTGCTCTTCACGCGCAACGTCGAAGAACCCAGACAGGTAAAGGAACTGTGCAGGGAGATCCGCTCCGCGGGCCGCAAGGGCCGTCCCTCACCGCTGATCGCGATCGACCAGGAAGGAGGCCGGGTCACCAGGCTTAAGAACCCCGGCTTCACGCAGTTTCCCCCCGCGCGAAGCTACTCCCTGTTCTGCTGCCGCGCGGACATGGCGGCTGAAGCGGCGGGAGCTGCGATCGCCGCGGAGCTTTCGGCAGTCGGGATCGACGTGAACTTCGCACCCGTGCTGGACATAAACACGAACCCGCGCAATCCCGTTATCGGGGACCGGGCGCTCGGATGCGACCCGGAAAGCGTAGCGCAGCTCGGAATCAGCTTCTTCCGCGGCTCCCTCTCCCGGGGCGTCCTTCCCGTCGGGAAGC
The DNA here is from genome assembly GCA_016218975.1 of Deltaproteobacteria bacterium. Lineage (NCBI taxonomy): Bacteria > Pseudomonadati > Myxococcota > Myxococcia > Deltaproteobacteria bacterium. The sequence goes on along the minus strand of JACRCO010000013.1, from coordinate 14,445 downwards.
ATTTTCCCGGGCACGGCCACACGGATGCCGACTCCCACAAGGAACTTCCCGTCGTGCGAAGCTCACGAAGAACGCTGCTCGAAAGGGAGATATTTCCATTCCGGCAAGCCATCCGTTCAGGCATTCCCGCGATCATGACGGCGCATGTCCTTTTCCCCGCGCTCGACTCCGAGCATCCGGCCACTCTCTCACGGAAAATCCTCACCGGGCTTCTGCGTGAGCGGCTTCGGTTCCGCGGGGCGCTGTTTTCGGATTCGCTTGAGATGAAGGCGATCTCCTCGAATTACGGGATCGGGCCGGCGGCGGTTCAGGCGATCTACGCCGGGTGCGACATGGTCCTGGTTTGCCGGGGGGAGGACGAGCAGACCGAAGCGGTGGAAGCGATGGTCCGCGAATGCCGGGACAGCGCCGCTTTCAGGAAGGCGGCCGGGCAGGCGGAACGGCGGGTTGCCCGTTTTCGGGGATCGGCTGCCGCCCCTGGGGTACGACGATCGTCCCTTCGTTCGGTGGGGGCGAAGCGGCACCGGGAGTTGGCTGCCCTTCTTCGGGAACGATGGGAAAGTGACGTGCGAACATCCGAGGCCTGTATATCGAGTAATATTGGAGAACGTTGAAGAACACCCTGCGAAGGTAAAAGCGGGTCTCGCGGTAGGTCACGTTTTCCAGGAAGAGCGCGGGGTCTCCGCCGGAGTTCCTCCACCATTTGGCCACCGCCGCCTCCCCTGCGTTGTACGCGGCGACCGCGCGAAAATAGTCGCCGCCGTACTCGCGGACCAGCCTCGACAGGTACGCCGCACCCAGCGTGACGTTCAGTTTCGGCTTCAGCAGGTCCTTCCGCTTCGGTTTCTTCATCTTCTCCTTGCGTGCGACTTCGGCGGCAGTGCGAGGCATCAGCTGCATCAGGCCGATCGCCCCCGCCGGGGAAAGCGCATTGGGCTGGAACTGGGACTCCTGCCGCACGATGGAATGAAGGAGCAGAGGATCCATTCCCGAGCGTTTCCGGTCGCAGTCGCCTATGACATCCGGCGCGAGCGGAAACTGGATCCGGTCGATCAGTTCCACGGTCGACGGGTCGTTCGGCAGGTTCGTGGTCTCGCGGATGGCGCCCCGGAGATCTCCGGACAGATAGCGGATCAGACCCGCGGTCCCTCCTTCCGCAAGCCCTATCGCATTCCGTATCGCCTTGCGGTCGATGCAGCACGCTTCGAGGATGGCGTATTCCGTTATTCCAAGATGGACAAGCCGATCCATCCGACGGATATGCTCCGCGTCCGCTTTCGACCAATCGGCTTTCCGAACCCTTTTCCACAGCTGGTCCTTTTCCTCGGAACACCTTCCCGTCTCGCCGGAAGACGGAGCCTTGAACATGGCGAAAGGATCCCGCCCCGAAAACCGCGCCGCGAAAAGCGCGTAGGGCCCCGCACCGGGGTCGACCGCGATCGAGGCGAACGACTTCTCCGCCTCGTCCTTCCTCCCGGAATCGAGGAGCGCTTTCGCCCTCCAATACGCATGCCTCGCCCTTTCCACGGAGGAAAAGCCCGTCTTCTCCCCCGCCGCGAACAGTGCGACGGCGTTATCGTACAGTTTTCCCCGGTAGTGTCCGAAAGCGTAGCGGAAGATCGCCTCCTGGCGGATCGGCTCGTCCTTCGCTTCCCGCAGCGCTCCGTAGATTTCGTTCGCCGCCGCCCCGTCCCCCTCTTCTTCGGCGAGCCATGCCGCGTAGTAGCCCGCCCGCTCTGCGGTTCCGGGCCGGACGCTCCCCTCGCCCGCTATCGCCATGAAGCCGGCTCGCGCTTCCGCCAGTTTTCCCGCCTTCCAGTCGACCCGTGCCCGCAGAAACCTCGCTTCGTTCCGGAAAGCAGGCGGCGCCCCGGGGGCCGCCTTGTCCAGCAGCGCCCTCGATCCCGCCGTGTCCCCCGCCTTTCGGAGAAGATCGGCATAATCGAGCAGCACCGTGTAGTAGTCGTCGGACGGCGGGAATTTCCGAAGGGCGTCCGCGTAGACCGACTTCGCATCTTCGATCTCGACTGCGCGTGAAAGGCTTTTTGCGTATTTTCCGTAGAAGGATACCGGCAGGCTCCACCCTTCCCACTTCCCGCTTGCCCGCCAGGACTTCAGCCGCACCATGGAGAGGGAAGCCGCCTCCTGGGCAGGGTGCGCGGCGAAATTTTCGAGGTGCGCTTCCGCTGCGGCCGCCGAGGGACCGTCCGCCTCGAGAAGAAAGGCGGCGACGAATCCCTCCTCCGCCTTGCCGCCGTTACCGGAAGCGAATCCCTGCGAGCGCTCGAACCAGATCCGTGCAGCGGGAAGGTCGTTGTCGACCGCGGCAGCGTAGGCGAGCGCGTGGGCGAGGTACGGCCGCAGCGGCGACGCGGGGAACTTTTTCGACAGATCGTCGAATGCCGACGCGGCCTCGCCGCGCAAACCCTCCCTCGCGAAGGAGAGGCCGGTGAAGTAAATCGCGTAGTCGCCGAGGTCGTATACCAGTGGGGGGATGCGCCGGAACGAATTCCTCGCTTCAGCGTACTTTTCTTCCGTGAGATTGATCCATCCTTCGCGGAATGCTGCATCGTGGGAAGCGGAGGCGGCGATCTGCGGAAGTATCAGGAACAGGAGCGCAAGAAACAGGAAACGTTTGTTTCGGATCACTCTCGACAGGGTCCTCCCGGAAAGGTCGATAATAAGATAGTATCGCCCTATGCGGCGCCGTAAACAAGGATCGATGCCCTGATGGACCTGTCGCTTTCCTCCCATTTGTTCGCTTTCCATCCGCTGGACGATGCCATCGCTTCCCTATTCCCCAGGTTCGGGTTCGGGCTCGCGGAGCTTTGGGCCATGCCCCCGCACTTCCCTTACGACGATCCCGAAGCAGCCGACGGGATCGCGGACCTTCTGGAGTCGAACGGTGTACGGATCGCCAGCCTGCACGCTCCGCTCTACCCGGACGTGCGGACGTATCGCGAAGACCGATGGTATTCGCTATCCTCGGAAGAGGAAGGCCACCGGCAGGCTTCGGTGTCCGCCACAGCCCGCGCGGCGTGCTGGCTCGCACGCCATGGGGGCGGGACGATCGTCGTTCACACCAACTTTCCCACCGAATCATGGTATCCGCACAGATGGGGGGCATTCCTCTCCTCCCTGAACGAGCTTCTCGACCTTGTCCCGGAGAACATCCGGTTCGCCGTGGAGAACACCCCGCTTGCCTCGGGGCGCTCGGATATCGTCCTCTCCATAGCGCACCGCTACCCCCCCGATCGCGTAGGCATTTGCATGGACCTGGCTCACGCTCATATTCAGGAAAACGTCCTCAACGCCATCCGCGCCTGCGCAGACCGCCTGATACACGTGCACGCATCCGACAATCACGGAAGCAAGGACGACCACTTCGCGCCGGGGAGGGGTTCGGTCCCGTGGGAACGTGCGATCGCCGCGCTCAGGGAGGTGGATTTTCGCGGACCTTTCACGATCGAACTGCGCGATTACACCCGCGGAGAGAACGCACGTTACCGGAATTTCGAGGAGATCCTGGGCGAGTGCCGCAGCGCGCTCGACCTGATCCTCGGCGGGAAGCCGTAAGTGCAGCGGGAAAACGCAAGAAAACATCGGAGCGCCTTGACGTGAGCCCGCCGGTGGACGAACGAACCGTCATGGCGGCGATCGCGCGCCTTTTCCGTGCGCCCGCGCCGGAGATCCGGGTGTCGGAGCTTGCAGGGGACGCGTCAACGCGCCGGTACTTCCGGATAGCGCTGCCCGAAGGGTTTCCTCTCTCATCGCTCGTGATGATGCAATATCCCGACGAGATCCCGCCGGGCGGTGAACTGCCGTTCGTGAACGTCCACCGCTACCTTAAAGCGGCGGGGGTCCCCGTACCGGAAATCCACCTTGCCGTGCCGGAGGCCCGGCTGCTGTTCCTCGAGGACGCAGGGGACACGACGCTCGAGATGGCGGTGCACGCGGCGAAATCGGAGGAGGAGCATCTTCCCGCCTACGAACGCTGCGTGGAGATCCTCGTCAGGATCCAGAGTGAAGGTACAAAAGCCCTGGACGGAAACGCCGTCCCGTCCCGCCTTGCCTTCGACGTCGCGAAATTCGCCGAGGAGATCGACTTCTTTTTCGAGCATGCCGTCCGGGAATACGGCGGGATCCGGCTGTCGGAATCCGACGAGCGGGTGATCGAAGACCGCTTTCTCCCCTTTTTGGAGGTACTGGCGGCGCTTCCCCGCGTGCTCGTCCATCGCGATTACCATAGCCGAAACGTCATGGTCACGGATCGCCGCGCCGGCGGGTACGGAGGGCTGAAGATCCTCGACTTCCAGGACGCCCGGATGGGGAACGTGTACTACGATATCTGCTCCCTGCTGCGCGATTCCTACGTAAAGCTGTCCGAAAAGTCGGTCGACAGCCTGTGTTATGCGTACCGGCACGCCTCGACCGCGGACCTGCGAACCAGGTGGGGAGATCCCTCCGCCTTCGAATTCCTGCTCGACGCGGCGGCTCTCCAGCGCAACGTGAAAGCCATAGGAACCTTCGGAAACCAGGCGCACAACCGGGGAAAAACCTTCTATCTGCGGTTCATACCTCCAACGGTTTCGCACCTTGCGGCGAACTTCGACAGGAATCCGAAGATGCGGCCGCTGGCGAAAAAACTCCGTCCCATCCTGGAAGCACTTTCGGCCAAGGCGACGGATGAGGCGCCGCCGTGAAGGGCATGATCCTCGCCGCGGGACTCGGAACGCGGCTGCGCCCGCTTACCTACGAACTCCCGAAGCCGATCGTGCCGGTGCTCGGGCGCCCGCTATGTTCCTACAACATGGAGTTCCTTTCCATGTCGGGCGTCCGCTCCTTCGTCATGAACCTGCACGCGAGGCCGAAGCTGATCCAGCAGCGCGTGGCCGGCTGGACGGGCGGAAAAATCCGCGTCGATTACACGCTGGAGCCGGAGATCCTCGGGACCGGCGGAGGAATAGGAAACGCGGGAAGATACCTGGAGGGCGGAACATTCGTGACTGCGAATTCCGACACGGTTACCCGTTTCCGGTTCGCCGACGCGCTGGCGTATCACAGGGACAGGAAGGCGGTTGCCACGCTTGTGCTGTTTCCCGATCCGGAAAGAAGGTATACCCCCGTCTGGATCGACGAAACGGGGCGGATCGCCGGCATCGGCTCCGGCGCGGCGGGCGTCCGCTCAGGCTTCTACACCGGATTCCAGATAGTGGAACCGGCGCTGCTGAAGGAAATCCCTCCCGGAAGGGCGTCGTGCATCATCCGTGAAACCTACCTGCGGCTCGTCTCGCAAGGCGCTCCCCTGTTCGGATTCCTCACCTCGGGGACATTCAGGGAATTCGGCTCTCCCTCGGACTATCTTGAAGGGACGCTCGAGCTTCTCACCGAATCATCGCCGCGGAAAGGAGAGCCCGCTTCCCCGCCGGACGGCGTCACGATCGTCCCCCCCGTCTACATATCTTCGGGGGCGAAGATAGCGGCAGGCGCGCGCATCGGCCCCGAGGCCGTGATCGAGGACGGCGCCGTCGTGAAGGAAGGGGCTTCCGTCCGCCGGGCCATACTCTGGCCGAACGCCATCGCCGGCGCTGGAGACGAAATCTCCGGGGCCATCCTCACACCGAATCGCCGCGTCGATATTTCCTGAACGCACGACCATGCAGGAAACAAGGCATTTCGGCCTCCAGGCCCTGATCTTCTGGCTCGTGGCGTCCGTTTTTTCCACGATCTACATCACACAACCGGTTTTGCCGGTGATCCGCGCCGAGTTCGGGGTAGGTGCGTCGACGGCCTCACTTACGATTTCGGCGGTGATCCTCGGGATCGCCCTGGCAAACCTGCCGTTCGGAATGCTTGTGGACCGCTATCCGATACGCCCGATAATCCTCCTTGGAGGCTCGGCCATCTCCGCCTGCGGGCTCTTCTGCGCCGCATCCGCCGACCTTCGGCTCCTCATCGCGGCAAGGTTCATACAGGGGCTTTTCGTTCCTTCCCTTACCACGTGCCTCGTCGTGCACCTGGTTCGAAGCCTCCCCCCGGACCGGCTCAACGTGGTGACGGGCTCATACGTATCCGCCACGGTGGTGGGCGGGCTCGGCGGACGGCTGCTGGGCGGATGGATACACCAGCCGCTGCACTGGCGCTACGCCTTCGTAACCGCCTCACTCCTTCTGCTCGCGGCGACTGCGGCCGCCGCCCGGTGGCTGCCGGAAAGCGAAGGACGCAAGGAAGCGCCGGACGAGACGGCGCGGTTCGCCGTCCTTCTTCGCCGTCCGGATCTGCTGCCCATATATTTCGTGGCCTTCAGCTCGTTTTTCGTCTTCTCCTCGGTGTTCAATTACATCCCTTTTTACCTGTCGTCGCCGCCGTTCCGCGCATCCACGCAGGTCATCACGCTTACGTATCTTTCCTACCTCGTCGGCGCCTTCACGGGGCCGGCCGCGGGGAAACTGAGCAACCGGATCGGGAACGGCGCAACCATGGCGATGGGCTCCGCGTTGTTCGCCGCGGCCATCGCCATGACGTTCCTCCCGTCGCTGCCGGCCATCGCCGCAAGCCTCGCCTGCGTGTGCGCCGGATTCTTCGCGATACACTCCGCCGCCGCGGGCTCGCTGAACATGAGGCTCTCATCCGGCAGGGGACGGGCGAATTCCCTGTACGTACTTTTCTATTACCTCGGAGGCTCTGTCGGGATCACCGCCAGCGGATACGCTTATCAATTTGCCGGATGGCATGGCGTGGCGGCGCTGGGGATCCTGGTCCTCACGATCCCATTCGTTACCGGAATCGCAGAGACGAGGGATAAAAAACATCCGTAGGCCTGTCGATATTTCGAAAGACCCCATCTTTTCGCTTAAAAACACTAATAAAATCGGGCGGAATATCCGAAATATATAACACCCTGTTTTAAGCAGGGTGTACTACCCCTCAAGGGAGAAGATATGTGCAGGCGAATCGCAGGTTTGTGCATCCTGGCAATACTGGGAACCGTTCTATGCGGCGGGGAAATCGCATCGGCTGAAATAAAGGGCAAAAAGAAGCCCTTCCTCATCGGCGGCACGCTTGCCCTGACGGGTAAGTTTTCGGAGATGGGACGCATCCAGGAGAAGGGATACCGGCTTTGGGAAAAAGAGATAAACAAAAAGGGAGGGGTCCTCGGCAGGCCGGTGAAAATCCTCATCACGGATGACGGAAGCAATCCGGCGAAGGTTTCAGAGGTCTACTCGGACCTGATACAGAAAAAAGGCGTCGACCTGTTGTTCAGCCCGTACTCCTCCGAATTGACCCTCGTTGCGGCCAACCTTTGGGAAAAGTTCCGGTATCCCGTCCTTGTCGCCGGCGCCGCTTCGGAAAAAATATGGGAAACCCCACGCAGGTACACCATCGGCCTTTACAGCACTGCGGACCGATACTTCATAGGGTTCCTGGAGATGTGCGCCATCCATCGGCGGAAAACGGTCTCCATCACTGGGTTCGCGGACCCCTTCTCACTGTATACGGCAAAGGGCGCAAAAAAATGGGCCGAAAATTTCGGGCTGGCGGTGGCGCGGTACAGCATTATCGACGGGAAAAACGAAAAGAACCTGGCCGCCGAGGCGGAAGGGATAATTTCGGCGAAGCCCGACGTAGTCATTGTCGCGGGCTTTCTCAGGGAGAGCATTATCATCCGGAAGGCGCTGGACCGGAAGAACCATGGGAACGTCGTATTCGCGGGATCGGTGGGTCCGGCGATGCATGAGTTCCTTAAGGAGCTCGGCCCCCTGGCGGAAGGCTCCTTCGGCGCTTCCCAGTGGGAACCCGACGAGCGGATCCTCTACGCGGGCTCGAGGGCATTCATTCATCTTTACCGCAAGACATACGGGGAGGATCCCTCCTACCACGCCGCGACAGCCTACGCCTCCATGAAGCTCATGGCGGAGGCTGTCGAAAAAACCGGTTCCTGCGACCGAGAGAAGATCCGGCAGCATCTCGTGACAGGAGACCACAAGACGATCCTGGGGCCGTTCAAGCTCCGGAAGGACGGCACGCAAATCGGTCACAAGAGCCTTGTCATCCAGTGGCAAAAAGGGAAGAAGGAGATCATATGGCCCGAAAACATGAGGACGGCGGCGCCGCTCTTCCCGGAATGAGGAAACATGACGAGAAAGGTGGGGTAACTCCCGGTCGATGAAAAAGGGCAGCCTGCTTTTTCAATTCATCCTCGTCGTCGCCACGGTGGGATCCCTCCTGGCCGCGGCGGCGGGATACATCATCTCGGTGCCGCTTGTGAAGACGCTTACCGAGGCAGAGGAACGCTCCCTGCATCTCATCGCGGACGACATCTTCGGCATCGCATCGGACGGCTTCCACGACCTTCTGGACGAAAGGAAAGAGGACGATCCGGTGGAGGTCGATATCGCGAAACAGGATGTGCTCGCAAGGATCGCCAATTTCAAGCCGTCGATCTCCTCGGTGCACTACCATTTCATCGTCATGGACAATGAAAGCCGGGTCCTCGCGGATTCCGCGAAGCTTTTCGACGGTGCCGTCCTCACGCCCGTCTCCGAGGGTACATCCGAAAAGGAGATCCGCCTCGTCGACAAGAACGGAAAAGCGCTGATCGGATACTTGAGGTACTTCCCCGCCTGGCATTGGCAGTTGATCACGCTGGTGTACGAAGAGCGCCTGAGAAAGGAAACGCGGCAGATCAAGATCTGGATCTACGCCGCAGGCACGTTCGGGTTTCTCCTGTCGATCACGCTCTTTTATTCCGTCCTGAGAAAGCAGATACAGGAGCCGCTGGAAAAACTGATCCGGCACGCGAGCCGTATGGAGGAGGGCCGGTACGAACAGCTGCCGTATGCCGGGAAGGGCGAGGTTGGGGAACTTGCCGCGGCTTTCAACAAGCTGGCAGCCGCCATCCGCGACAGGGAAGAACGCCTTGCCACGCTTGCCAAGTTCCCGGAATCGAACCCCAACCTGATGATCAAGGTTTCCCCCGACGGAAAAGTGCTCTACTCCAACCCGGCCGTCTCGATAAAACTGGCGGAGATTGGCCTGGAGGAGGACCGCACCGACCTGCTTCTCCCCGAGGACATCGGGCAGATCGCACGGGAGCTTGCGCTTGCGGAGGAGCGCAAGAAGGAGCTTATCCGCCAGGTCAAGGACCGGACTATCGAATATACGGTCTTCGGTTTCCCCGACGAGGATTCCTTCGTTTTTCACGGAGTCGACGTCACGGAGCGAAAGCGGATGGAAGAGCATCTCTTCCATGCGCAGAAGATGGAGACACTGGGGAGGATCGCCGGCGGTGTGGCCCACGATTTCAACAACCTTCTGACGGGAATCCTGGGATACGCCTCGCTCATGAAAGACCGCCCCATCCCGGACGAAAGCGTGGCAAGGGCGCTCGAGAGCATCGAACGCGCGGCCGAGCGGGGGACGCAGTTGACACGGCAGCTCCTCGGGTTCGCGCGCAAGGGAACGCATGAATTCCACCAGCAGAACATGAACCGGATCGTCGACGAAATCGCCGGCATGATAGCGCAGACGTTCATCCGGAGCATCGCGATCCGGATCGACAAGGCCGCGGAGCTACCCCTGGTTCGCGGGGACGGAACGCAGCTTCATCAATGCCTGATGAACCTGTGCATCAACGCGCGGGACGCCATGCCCGATGGAGGAACGCTCACGATATCGACGCGAGGCGTATCGCTCGCCGGCGAGCGGCGGGAAAAACTATACTGCATCCCCGCCGGCGGCTATGCCGAATTGACCGTGGCCGACGAGGGTGAAGGGATGGACGAAGAGACGCAACAGCGGATCTTCGATCCCTTTTTCACCACGAAGGAGCGGGAAAAGGGAACCGGGCTGGGAATGTCGCTGGTATACGGCATAGTCAAGAACCACGGCGGCTTCATCACAGTGAAGAGCGTACTCGGGAAGGGAACTTCCGTTGAACTCCTCTTCCCCGCCGCGGACTCGACACGGCCCGTGACGGCCGAGCAGGAATGCCTGCCGCAGATCGCCGCCCGCGCCGACGGCCTGGGAGGGACGGTGCTGCTCGTGGACGACGAGGAGTTCGTCCGCGACGTGGGGAATGCGATGCTCAATACGCTGGGGTACGAGGTCATCACCGCAGGCAACGGCCGTGAAGGGGTCGAAGCCTACCTGAGCAACCGGGAGAAGATTTCGATGGTGATCCTTGACCTGATCATGCCCGTGATGGACGGAAGGAGAGCGTTCGAAGAGATCCGAAGGATCGACCCGGACGCAAGAATCATCATTTCGACCGGATTCAGCGGCAGCGAGGACGTCGACCATCTCAAGGAGATGGGCGCAAGCGCGATCCTTACCAAACCCTATTCCTACAATACGATGGCGAGCGTCGTTACCCTGCTCGAAAGCCGGTAGAAGGCGCGTCCGCGTCTTCTCCGCCGGCCGTGCAGGAGGGGTCCCCCGGAAGGCAGGCGCTTTTGCTCCCGCTTATCCGGTGCTGCAGGAGAGCGCTCCCGTAAGGGGCGCCGAATGCCGCCCGGGGGCCGAACTCCGCCGACAGCCCTTTGAGAGTCATCCCGGCGACGGCGAACAGGTCGGTCCTCCCGGCAACGCGTGAATACCGCATCAATGCGCATGCCATCCTGGCGTTCAGGGAGAACGGGACCAGTTGCACCTGGAGGGCGGCGGAATCCCCTTCCCGTGGCCGCCGGTCGAGGAACCCGAAAGCGCCGGGCGAGAAGAGCCGCCGCACCGCCCCCTCGAGGATCTCCCCCGACCAGCCAAGGAATTTATCGTCGGCCCCCGCATCGAAGAGATCCAGGTACGCTTCAGCTACCGCAACGTTATCCGCAAGGAGTCCGGATTCGACGGCGCCGTCATCCCGGAACCTGATCTGTCCTTCTTCGGCGCTCCATAGACGGTTGCGCAGGAAATTCCCCAATTTCCCCGCGATGGACAGGAGCGTCATCTCCTCCTCCACCTTGATTCCGTGTGCGCTGCCGAAAGCCCTGTGAGCCGAAACGAGGCCCGACACCGCCCTTCCGTTATATTCGGATATTACGGTCCGGTCCACCGAGGGAACGGGCAATCCCGATCGACCTTCCGCGTCCCGCAGGTAATATTCCTCGTCCGCGTCCTGGCTCGAATAGAAAGCGCCTGTCCCGGTATCGCGCAGGCGAGCGAACAGGAACCTGAGTATCTTCCCTGCCACAGCGGCGAAATATTTCTCGCCGGTCCGTTCGTAAGCAGAAGCGTAAAGGGAAAGCATCTCCGAGTTGTCGGCAAGAAGCTTTTCGTAATGGGGCGCAGTCCAGTCGCGCAGCGTGGCGTACCGGAAGAATCCCCCTTCCACCGGGTCGAACACGGCGCCGGAACCCATGGTGCGGAGCACCTTTAGAAACGTCTCTCCCATCTCCCCGTTCTCCTCGGCAGTCCAGGAATCGCGAAGGAAGGCGAGGATTTCCGGAACGAGGAACTTCGGCTCCCGGAAGAAGCCCGGATATTGCGGATCGTAATGGGCGAGAACGGAATGTTTCACGAGAGCCAGATCTTCGGGGTGCGGTCCTTCGGAGGGCGGCGATTCGGTGTTTTCGCCTACGCCCGCGGGGGCGGGCTTGCCTGCCGATTCCTGCATGTACCGCTCGATCCGGGCGCGGTCATGGCGGTAGAATTCCGCGCACTTGCCGAGGACTTCGAACAGGGAGTCGGGGGGAAGATAGGTGGCTCCAGTAAGCAGTTGCCCGTTCGGAAGCAGGACAGCCGTCGTGGGCCAGCCGCCCTGGTTGTACCTGTCGTTTATGTCGGGGCGCCGGTCGGTATCAACACGGACGGGAACGAAGGAGTCGTTCAGCAGGCGCACGACCCGCGGGTCGGACAGAGATGTCCTGTCCAGGACGTGGCACCAGTGGCACCACTTGGCCGAGATATCGAGGAAGACCAGCTTCCCCTCCGCCTCCGCCTCCGCGAACGTGCCCGCGTCCCACTCCCTCCAGCGAACCGCTTCGTGCTCCGCCATGCCTCCCCCCCCCATTTAAATGAGATGAGGGGCCGGTGGAACCGGTTCCCGTGGGACATGTGCCCGGAAGGCGCAGCGCCTTACGGGTTCATCCCTTCCAGTTGAGGTAGAAGCAGAGGGCGGCGAGAATGAAGGTGTAGGGTGCGAAGCGCGTGAACCGGCCGCGCACCACAAGCCGCTCGACGACCAGCAGGGAAAGGTAGCCGGTGACGAACGCGAAAAGGAACCCGGCAGCGCAATGCCCGATCCCCGGCAGCACCGATATCCCCGATTTCATGGCCACCACGCTGGCTCCAAGGATGGCAGGCAGGGAGATCAGGAAGGAATATTTCGCGCTTCGGGAAGGGGAAATTCCAAGAACCAGCGCCAGCGTGATGGTCGATCCGGAACGGGAAAGCCCCGGGAACACGGCGAGCCCCTGCATAATCCCGATGGCGATCGCTTCCCACGCCATGATCCGGTCGGGGTCCCACTTGTGCCGGAAGCGCAGATTGCTTATGAGGAGGAAACAGGTCAGGACAAGGTAGCGCGCCCCGATCCCCCATACCGTGAGCCCCGTCTCCACCGTATGGTGAAAGGCGAGACCGATCGCTCCGGTGGGGATCGTCGATAGGATCATCAGCCATACTTCCCTTCGCCCCCATCCTGCCTGAGCATCCCGATCCTTGCGGAAAAGGGAGGATGACATCTCCAGGATTTCCCTGTGCAGGAAGATCAGGACGGCGAAGAGCGTGCCCAGGTGAAGAAGAAGGTCGAAAGCGAGCTCGGGCTCCCGGATTCCCAGAAGCCGTTGCGCGAGAAACAGATGGCCGGAGCTGCTTACGGGCAGGAACTCGGTCGCACCCTGGATGATCCCGAGAAATATCGCCTGCAGAATGCTCAACCTTTGGCCGCCGTCATTCCCCGGATCGCGCTTCCCGCACCGCGTCCTCCATGAGGGCGCGGATCCCGGCTACGGTGGCTTCGTCCTTTCCTTCGAACCTGAGCACGAGGACCGGCTGCGTGTTCGATGCGCGGACAAGCCCCCATCCCCCTTCGAATATGGCCCGCACGCCGTCCACGTCGATCACTTCCCTCGCTTTCGGCCGGACGATCGCCGCGACGCGCTCTACCACCCTGAACTTCCTTTCGTCGGGGCAATCCACCCTGATCTCGGGAGTCGTCACGACGGGCGGAAGACCCGAAAGCATTTCGCTCAACGGGCGGTCCGAACGGGCCAGTATCTCGAACAGGCGCGCGGAAGCGTAGATCGCGTCGTCGAACCCAAGGTACCTGTCGGAAAAGAAGATGTGCCCGCTCATCTCTCCCGCCACCTCGGCGGATTCTTCCTTCATCTTCTGCTTGATAAGCGAGTGTCCGGCCTTCCACATGACGGGCTTGCCGCCGTGGCGCGCGATGTCGTCGTAAAGGTTCTGGGAGGCCTTGACCTCCGAGATGACAGCCGCCCCCGGCTTCCGTGAAAGGATTTCCCTCGCAAACAGGAGCAGGAGGTAATCACCGTAGATTATGTTCCCCTTTTCGTCCACCGCGCCGATCCGGTCGGCGTCGCCGTCGTACCCGACCCCCACGTCGGCGCCGTTTTTCCGTACCGCCTCGACGAGGAACCGAAGATTCTCCGGCACGGTCGGGTCGGGGAAATGGTTCGGGAACCGCCCGTCCATTTCGCAGAACAGCTCGATTACTTCCATACCCATTCTTCGGAACAGGTCCGGAGCGATGCTCGAAGCGGTCCCGTTTCCGGCGTCCACCACGACCTTGAGTTTCCGCGGAATGGATATGATCGACCGGACGTATTCCAGGTATTCAGGGATAACGCTCCGTTCCGCCACCTTGCCTGCGCCTTCGGCGAAATCCCCCGATTCGACGATCCGCCGTACATCCTGGATCTTCTCACCGTAAAGGGTCGACGGGCCCACGCAAAGTTTGAAACCGTTGAATTCGGGGGGATTGTGGCTACCGGTGATCATCACGCCGCCGTCGGCGGAACACCGTATGATGGAAAAGTAAAGGACGGGAGTCGGACAGACGCCGACGTCGACGACCGACAGCCCCGTGGAGGAGAGACCCTCCGCCATCGCGTCGCGGAATTCGGGGGAGGAAAGCCGGCAATCCCTTCCGAGCATGACGTTCCGGACCCCTTTCCGGACGGCATAGGTGCCGAATCCTTTTCCGAGAGCCAGAACCGTATCACTCGTGAGGTCCTTCCCAACGAGGCCGCGGACATCGTATTCCCGGAATATAAGCGGATTGATCATTTTCCCATCGTCCCCTATTCCAGGTTGATCTCCGAGTAGGTCCTGGAGGTGCGCCTTGCGACCTTCGTCCGGTGCGCCGCTCGGGATACCTCACGGGCGACCGCAGGACCCACCTTCCGGTTGAAAACCGAAGGAATGATGTAGTCCTCCGAAAGCTCCTCCTTGCCCACGCAAGAGGCGATCGCGTACGCCGCAGCA
>JACRCO010000012.1 GCA_016218975.1 Deltaproteobacteria bacterium | reverse complement strand
CTCGATTCGTTGCGGTGGGTCGACCCGTGGACGCTGGCGAACTTTTTGATGACCGAGCACCCTCAGACGATCGCATTCATCCTGTGCCTCCTCGAGCCGATCCGCGCTGCGGAAATCCTGTCCCACTTCGGGGAGGAGCTGAAAGCCGACGTCGCTATGCGGATCGCCATGACGGAGAGGATCCCCGAGACCGCCATAGAGGAGATCCGGGACGCCCTCGAGGGGCAGCTGGACGTCGGCGGCGTGGGCACGGGGATCAAGGTGGGCGGGAAAAAGACGATCGCCGAGATTCTGAACCAGTCCGACCGCTCGACGGAGGAGGCGCTCTTCCTGAAGATAGAGGAGCAGGACAAGGCGCTTGCGGAGTCGATCCGTGAGCTGATGTTCGTCTTCGACGACATCGTGGATCTCGACGACCACGCGATCCAGGCGGTTCTGAAGGAGGTGAGCACGGAGGAGCTGAGCCTTGCCCTGAAGACGGCCTCGGAGGAGCTCAGGAAGAAGATCTTCAAGAACATGTCGACGCGTGCGGCGGATATCCTCAAGGACGAGATGTCGACGAAGGGGCCGGTCAAGGTATCCGACGTCGAGAAGGCGCAACAGAAGATCGTCACCGTAACGAGGAAACTGGAACAGGACGGGAAGATCGTCATCGGCGGACGGGCGGGAGAGGAGCTCGTTGTATAAGGGGAAGCTCGTCAAGGACGCGAAAGTGGCGAAGTACGTCCTTCCTTCGTTCGAGGGGGCGGCGGAACCCGCGCGCGGAGGGCGTCCGGAAGGACGCGGGGGAAGCCATTCCGCACAGCGAAGCCCCAGGGATGCCGTGCGCGAGGCGCAGCTCAAGGGTTTCGATGAGGGGAGGAAGGCAGGCCTGGAGAGCGTGGAGAGCGAAGCGGCACGGCTTCTCGACGGCTTGAAGAGCGCGGTTGAATCCGTGCATGCGCTGCGGGCGCAGATCGCGAAGGAGGCGGAATCCCAGGTCGTCGAGCTTGCGGTGGCGATCGCGCGCCGGGTCCTGATCGAGGAGATCGCCGTCAACCCCGACCTGATCGCCTCGATCGTGAAGGAGGCGATCAGGAAAATCGAAAGGACAGGGCCGGTGACGGTGAAGGTGCATCCGGACCTCTACAACATGATTTCGGGCATGCGGGACGGGCTCGCGGAGTCGCCGGCGGAGATCGTAATCGACGTCGACCCTTCCGTGCCCCCGGCCGGGCCCGTCGTCACGGGGACCACGGAAGAGGTGCTCACGGACATCGACGAACAGCTCCGCGTCATCATCGATGAGATCAGGAGTGCGCGTGCAGCACGTTGATCTGTCGCACTGCATCGACGCCGTCCGGAAATCGGAGCCCCTGCGGGTTTACGGCAAGATCGTCGAAATAACGGGGCTGCTGATAAAGGCGACCGGCCTGTCGGTGAGGATCGGGGAAGCGTGCGAAATTTCATCCGACGACGGCCCTCCCGTGAAGGCGGAGGTCGTGGGATTCCGCGACGGAAAGGCGCTGCTGATGGCGATCGGCGACCTGTCGCGGATCAAGCTCGGGAGCCGGGTCCATTCCGTCGGGAAGAAGGTGTTCGTCCGCGTCGGACCGAAGCTCGTCGGCAGGATCATAGACGGGATGGGAAATCCGATGGACGGAAAGGGGCCGCTCCGCGGAGTTGAGTATCCCCTCTACGGCGTCTCCCCGGATCCACTGACGCGGCGCAGGATCATGGAGCCCATCGACCTCGGAATCCGCGCCATCAACGGTTTGCTCACCTGCGGCAAGGGGCAGCGGATCGGGATCATGGCGGGGCCCGGAGTCGGCAAGAGCGTGCTGCTCGGGATGATCGCCAAGTACACCGACGCCTCCGTCAACGTCATCGCGCTGACCGGCGAGCGGGGGCGCGAGGTCCGCGAATTCATCGAGCGGAACCTCGGAGAGGAGGGGATGCGAAAGTCCGTCCTCGTCGTCGCGACATCGGAGCAGCCGGCCCTGATGAAGCTTCGCGCCGCGTTCACGGCAACCGCGATCGCCGATTATTTCAGGGACCGCGGGAAGGACGTTCTCCTTTTCATGGACTCCCTGACGCGCGTGGCGATGGCGCAGAGGGAGATCGGCCTGGCCCTTGGAGAGCCTCCGACAACCAAGGGATACACTCCCTCGCTGACCGTCATTCTCTCCAAGCTCCTGGAGCGGGCGGGCACCACGGAAGGGAAGGGGAGCATAACCGGGTTGTACACCGTTCTCGTCGAGGGGGACGACCTTTCGGACCCGGTGGCGGACGCCTCCATGGCGATCCTCGACGGGCACATCGTGCTGTCCCGGGACCTTGCCGTGGAAAACCAGTATCCAGCCATAGATATCCTCCGTTCCATCAGCCGGGTGATGCCCGACATCGTCGAGCCGACCCACAAGGATGCGGCGGGCCGTTTCACCGAATTGCTCGCGACCTACCGAAAGCACGAAGACATGATCACCATCGGCGCGTACAAGGAAGGGACCAACCCCAAGGTCGACCGCGCGATACGGAAGGTCGACCTCCTGAAGGGATACCTGAGGCAGGGTATGGACGAGCGAAGGGATTTCCGGGAGAGCGTCGCGCAACTCCACCAACTCTTCAGAGAGGAGGCACGCGATGAACAAGCTCGGAACGATCGGTAAGATCCTTCAGATCAAGGAATGGAGGGAAGAGGAAATAGAGGTCGAGGTTCGCAAGCTGCGCGACGCGGTAAGCGCCCACGAATCCCGTATAGGCTCGCTCGAAAGCGCATACCTTGATACTCTCGACTCGTTCAACCGCAAGCAGGGCGACGGGTCGCTCCGCCCGAACGAGATGGGGATCTATTACAGCTACTTCTACCACCTCCAGAAGGAGATGGACGCGATGAAGGCCGACCTGGCCCGAATACTCGCCGCGCTGGACATCAGGCAGAACGACCTTGTGGAAGCGCACAAGGAGACGCGTGTCGTCGAGACCCTCAAGGACCGGCGCACGCGGGAGCGGGCGAAAGAGGAATCGCAGCGGGAACGCAAGGAGATGGACTTCCTGTCGTCCACGAAGCGGAGAGACCGTTGAGCCTGCACATGTATTTGTTCCGCATGGCTTGCCGCGCTTCCGCGGTCGCCGCGATGCTTGCGGTCTTCATCGGCCCGGCCCCGGCCGTCATGGCGGCGCCTCCCGACGCCGCCGGCAAAGATGGTTCCGTGCAGGAGCGCGGCAAGGGCGCGCCGGGAATGGCCGAGAGGGAACGGGCGTTCAAGGCGGAAGAGGAGCGGCTCCTTGCACTCCGGAAGGAAATCGACGAGAAGATCGCCCGGTATGAAAAGCTCGTCGGACAGGTCCAGGAGAAGGAGAAGAAGAAGCAGAACGAAGCGAACGCAAGGACCGACCGGATCGTTCAACTCTATGAGGGGATGCCCCCCGAAGGAGCCGCCGCAAGGATCGCTGCGCTCGACGACGGAACCGCCGCGACGATCCTGTCGAGGATGAAGAGCCGCAAGGCCAGCGCTGTCCTTTCGCTCATGGAGCCGAAGCGGGCGGCCATACTCACCCGGAAGATGGCGAGTCCCGGCGACGTGAAAAATTTTCCCTCGGAGTGATTTTTTTCCCCCGTAAGATCTGCCGCCCCCACTGGTTTAAAGAATAACCCTTTACGATTCGATGGTTGGTGAAGTGGCACGCTCGTTGTATTAAGGACGGCCATGAAAACACTTCTCCCATTCCCCGATCGATCGGCATCTCCCGTGGCATGCAACCCCGCGGCGCATGGACGGCGGCCCGCTTCCTTTTCGCCGTCCGACCGCAGCCGCTTCGAGAGGATCCTCGCGGAAAGCGGTTCTTCCGCGGAAAAGGGCCGCCCCGTAGAGCCCCCGAGGTCGGAAAGGGCGGACGCGCGGGCGCGTGAAAAGAGCGAGCGGAGCCGCGAGGGCGAAACGGACCGGCCGAAGGATGTGAAAGAGAATGGCGGGACCAAAGAGCCTGGAAGGACGAGGAACACGGAAAAGACCAGGGAATTGAAAGAGTCAAAAGAGGCTGAAGCGGCGGAGGAAACGGATTCGGCGGGAGAAACTTGCCGGGCGGAAGAAACGGATACCGCGGGGGAAACGAACGAGGAGGAGATGACGTTCGAAACGACGATCGCGGCGGAATCGGCCGATGCCGCCCCGGTTCTTTTATCTGCCGCCCCGTTCGTCATGCCCATGATCGAAACGATTTCCACCGATTCTTCCGCTTCCGCAACGGCGGGAGGGACCATAAACCCGGAAAGCGTTCCCGTGATTGCCCCCCCCCTGTCCGCCTTGAAGGAAACCTCGCCTGAAGCGATTCCCGGTGGCTCGCTTGCCGGGTGCACCGAAGGAGAAGAAGCCGCCGTTGCCGCGGAAGCGGCCGCGGACGCGGATAAAAAGGTTGCCTCACCGGCCGCTTCCCGCACGAAAGGGACTCCGTCTCATCCGGCGGCGCTGGAAAGCAATGAATTTCCCGGGGACCTCGCGGTAATTTCAGGCGTATCCGGAGACGGCGCGGACCCGGCGGCGGCGGAGATTCCGAAAGCGGGCGATGATGCGACAGGCGCGGGGCGCCTTGAGAAACCGGCCAAGGCATTTGCCGGAGAGACGCATACCGTTCCGGAGACTTCGCAGGGAAGTTCGAAGGCATCGGGCCGGGATGCGGCGTCCGCCTTCGTGAGCGCAGCGGATGCGGCTGCGGAGTCGGCCTTGGGGATTGAAGCCCGGGAGAAGGAGACGGAACCCGCAGCGGTCAAGATCGAAGGGAGTACGGATACGGGCACTTCGCATCCGGTGGCCACGGACCGCCTTGCGGCGGAAAAAACCGACACCGCGCATCGCGCCGCTCCCGCGCAGGGACAGAAGACCGTCCGGTTCGGGGAGCACGACTTCGTCATCCAGCGGAAAAGCGACACGTCGGTAGAGGTGACACTTTCCCCGCCGGGCGTCGGAAAGCTGGAAATCGAAGTCGTCCTGGAAAAGGGTGTCGTGAACGCCAGGATCACCGCAGCCGATTCGGCCGGCCGGGAGCTCATCGCGCGGAACCTTCCCGACATAGTGGAAGCGCTCGCCAGGGACGGCATGAATATCGGCGGATTCACGGTTTCGCTCAAGGACCGCAGGGACCGTTCCGGGGAAGCCAGGCAGCACGGCGCCTCTTCCGAAAGCGAGGAGCGGATCCGCGCCGCCGCATCGCCGGGCGCGCCTGCGAACGCATCGTCGTCGGGACTCGTCAACCTGTTCGTCTGAGAAAGGAGAAGTCATGGCTCTGACCGGATTGATCAACGCAACCGCGGCATCGACGGCCGCCGCGAACTCGGCGACGAAAAATACGGTTTCGAAGGACGATTTCCTGAAGCTTTTCGTTACGCAGCTTCAAAAGCAGGACCCCATGAACCCCATGGACAGCACGGCGTTCACCGCCCAGCTCGCGCAATTCAGCTCGCTGGAACAGCTCACGAACATAAGCGACGCCCTCGATACCGTGCTCCGGTACCAGGGCTCCCTCCAGAATACGCTCGACGCGACGCTGATCGGAAAACAGGTGGGGTACGGCGCCACGGACTCGTCCGGGGCCGACATAACGAAGTACGGGACGGTGACCGCCCTGACTTTCGATCAAGGCAGCACCACGGTCGTACTTGAGGATGGCACGAAGATCGATCCCAGCTCTATTTCAGAGATCAGATAACAAGGAGGAAGGAAGATGCTGACATCGCTGTTCACCGCAATCAGCGGAATGGACGCCAACGGTACCGAACTGTCCGTCATCGGCGACAACATCGCCAACATGAACACCGTCGGGTTCAAGAAGAGCCGCGTCGCCTTCGGCGACGTGCTGAGCCAGTCGATCACCAACTCCGCCGGGTCTGTCCAGGTCGGCCGCGGCGTCTTCGTCCAGGAGGTAGGCCCGCTCTTCACCCAGGGCGCCTTCGAGACCACGGAAAACGCCCTCGACCTTGCGATCGACGGCGACGGCTTCTTCACCGTGAACGACAACGGGGCGCGGTACTACACGCGGGCCGGGCATTTCGAAGTCAACCGCGACGGATACATCGTGAACTCCGACAGCCAGCGGCTCCAGGGATACCTCGCGGACCCATCCGGGAACATCACCGGAACGAACGGCGACCTCCAGGTCATCGCCACGCAGAGCCCCGCGCTGATTACCGGCTCCGCGAACGTCGCTGTGAACCTCAACGCCGCTCTCGAAATCGAAACGAACGCTTTCACGCTCGACGGGGACGGCGACGGAACGTCGAACGACCCGCTGAATTACAGCTCGTCCACGACGCTCTCCGTTTACGACTCCCAGGGCGGCACCCACCAGGTGACCCTCTACTACACGAAGACCGACGACAACGAATGGGATGTCCACTACGTCTACCAGGACCCGGCCGACACCTCCCGATACCTTGAGGCGACGAACAGCCCTCAGACGCTGACTTTCGACACGGACGGAAACCTGACGGGCGTGACGGGCAGCGACCCCGTGTTCGATTTCGGCACGAGCGTAACGGCGAACCAGAGCATAGATTTCGACCACACCGGCACGATGCAGTTCGCCTCGAACTTCGCGGTGCTGAAATTGGACCAGGACGGTTATCCGTCCGGTTCCTTGCGCAACCTCGTCATATCGGACGCCGGGATGATCACGGGCATCTTCACGAACGGGCAGACACGCGTCATAGGCCAGGTGACCCTGGCGAAGTTCATCGCCCCGACCGAGCTGGCGAAACTCGGGCGGAACCTCTACGCGGAATCGTACGACTCCGGGCAGCCGATCATCAGCGCCCCTGCGACCTCCGGGCTCGGCAAGGTCGCTTCGAACACGCTGGAACTCAGCAACGTCGATTTGGCGGTGGAGTTCGTAAAGATGATCTCCGCACAGAGAGGATTCCAGGCGAACTCACGCATCATCACGGCGACCGATGACCTGATGCAGGAGGTCGTCAACCTGAAGAGATAAGCGTATCCATGACGCCAATCCATTGACGTTGCCACGGGCGCTTTATGGGTACGCTGTTCTAAGCAGCCGGATTAGTGAATGAATTCTTAATGGGAGGCTTTGGCACGGATAATGCTCATATTGGATGTCGTCGGAATTCCATTGCTGTGGGGGAGAAAATGGGGCAGGAAGAGGAAGGCCGCCTGGTCGAGGAAGCGACGCTGCTTCGCTGCGTAGCGGAATTGCTTGCCGGAGCGAAGAACGTGGAAAAGGGGCTTGTCCGTGTCGCCTCCCTCCTCTCCCGCTTCCTCGGCGCCGACCAGGGCGCATTTCTCGTCCGCCGCGATGAAGAATGGATGCTGGCCGGCTGGCGGACCGACGAGGATTTTTCACGTATTCTTCCGCGAACGCCCTGCCTTGTGGTTCGGGCGGTGCCGGTCGCCTTCTCCGACGACCTCGGCCGCGCGTCCGCCGCCGGTGAAAACCGCAGGAAACCCGCCGATTCCGTCGCGATGCCGGTGCGCATCGGGCGCCGGCGCCTCGGGTTCGGAATTTTCCGGATGGGGGCGGACCGTGTCCCCGGGCGAAAGATCCTTCGCCTTCTCGACGTCGTCGGGGTCCAGGTGGGCGCATTCTGCGAGAACCGTTCAGTGGGCGAGCAGGTCCGGACCGACAGGGATCGTCTGGCCTCCCAGAACGAGGAACTCGGACGGTTGCTCCGTTTCAGCATGTCGCTCCACGCGAACCAGGACGCGGACGCGATGTTCAAGTGGCTGTGCCGGGAATTCGAGGCTGTTTCCTTCGTCTCCGGGATCGAGCTTCTCTCGCTGCATGACGGCGAGCCGGCGGTGCGAATCGGCGCAACGCCGGGGATAAAGGCCCAGGCAGCGAGAGACGGACGCGCCATTGCAAGGGGATGGTCGGAAATCCTTTCCTCCCGTCATCGCATCCACATACCTGCGGCCGATATCCGGGTCAAGCGGTTTGCAAGCCTCTCTCCCGAGCCCGGCCGCCGTCCCAGGCTCGTGAGAGCCTCACGGAAGATCGAAACGCCTTTGTTCCATGCCGAACGCCTTGTCGGGATCCTTTCCCTGCAAGTGGCGATCCGTCCGGAGGACGACCGCCGCATCGACCGCCTGGTCGAATCCGTTTCCGGCCAGATCGCGCTATTCCTCAACAGGAGCGCCGACATGGAAAAAATCCGCACCTCCGCGAATCACGATGCTCTCACCGGCCTTCTCAACTACATGTCGTTCCAGGACATATTCGAACGAGAGTTCGAGCGGTACCAGCGGTACTCGCGGAACATGTCCCTGCTGCTCCTCGACCTGGACAACTTCAAGGGGATCAACGACACCTTCGGCCACCAGGTCGGCGACCATGTGCTCCGCCACGTCGCGGGAATACTTAAGGCCAGCATCCGGAAGACCGACTATGCTTTCCGTTACGGGGGCGACGAGTTCGTCATACTGATGTCCGATGCGAACGCGGAGAGGGCGGCCGTGCTTGCGCAGAGGATCAGGACAAAGGTGAGCCGGGATATCCGCGGAGTCTCGCCGTACGAATTCACGGTATCCACGAGCATCGGGATCGCCGATTGCGGGTCGATCTCCTCGATGGAGCGGGAGGAGCTTCTCCTCAGGGCGGACGGCGCACTCTACCGGGCCAAGAACGCAGGGCGGGACCGGGTCCAGGTCGCGCCTGAGCGCGTTCCGCTTGAGACCGCAAACGTCGGGGCGGCCGCGCCGCGCTTCCGCCGCGAGCCATCCGAGCTGCGCGTCACCCAGGGGGCGCTCTAACCCGCTGCCGCGTTAAGACTGCTTCGAATTGTCCGTTTTTTAACGCAATGGATGGCCGGGAGCGACGGTCAGTACATCAATTCCTTCAACTTCGCCCAGTCGATCTGCGAAGCTATCCCCGCCGCGCAGGACTCTTCCGCGCCCCTGATCTCCACCACGATCGTCTGAAACTTTTTGTTGTCGTTGGCCGAAGCATATTTCGCCGAAACCCCGCCCGGGAATTGTTTCCATGTTTTGCCTAAAAATACAGCGGTCGTTTGGGAATTTGTTCTGAACGCAAGGGCGCCGGGATTCCTGGTTCCGCTCGCCTTCACATCGACATCG
>JACRCO010000011.1 GCA_016218975.1 Deltaproteobacteria bacterium | reverse complement strand
TTCGTCATCGAGGCGCCTATGGTCTTCGCGTTCGTCGAGTGTTTCTTCGGCGGGCCGTCGGTCCGTTACGTGAAGGCGGAAGGGCGGTATTTCACGCAGATCGAGCAGAAGATCGTCCGGAAGATCATGGAGCACGCGTTCGCCGACATGTCAGGGGCGTGGCAGGGTATCGCCTCGCTCGAGCCGGAGTACGTCAGCACCGAGATCAACCCCCAGTTCGTTACGATCGTCCAGCCCACGGAAATCGTCATCAAGGTGCAGATACACGTCGAGCTCGAGAACTTCACCGGGAAACTCTACTTCTGCATACCGTACTCCGTCGTGGAGCCTCTTAAGGAGAAGCTTTGCTCGGGCATCCAGGCGGACAAGTTCGAAATAGACGAGCGCTGGACCGAGGGGCTTCGGGCGAAGCTCATCGATTCGTACGTGGAGGTGGTGGCGGAGATGGGGCGGGTGCAGCTCTCCGTCGGCGAAATCATGAACCTCGTGCAGGGCAGCGTGATCAATCTCGGAGTGTTCGCCGGCAGCGACCTCCCGGTGAAGGTCGAGGGAGTGCCGAAGTTCCGCGGGGTGCCGGGATTCCGGAAGGGCAACAAGGCGATCAAGGTCACCCAGATCCTTTAGGAAGGGGAGGAAGGGATGGAAGGACAGACGGAACAGGAAGTGCAGCAGCCGGCCTTCACGGAGCTGAGCGAGGAAAGGAAAATCGGCGGAGGAAACGACATCAACTTCCTCCTCGACATCCCGCTCGTGGTCGCGGTGGAGATCGGGCGGACGAGGATGCTCATCAAGGATCTCCTTCAGCTCGGGCAGGGCTCCGTCATAGAAATCGACAAACTCGTCGGAGAGCCGATGGAGGTCCTGGTCAACGACAAGCTCATCGCCCGCGGCGAAGTGGTCGTAGTCAACGAGAAGTTCGGAATACGGCTTACCGACATCATCAGCCCGACGGAGCGGCTCAAGCAGCTCAGATGACGGACCTTCTCCTCCAGATGGCGGGCGCTCTCGCGTTCGTGACGATCCTGATCGCGGCGGCGGCCTGGGCCTGGCGAAAGAAGCAGCCGGGAGCGAAGGGGCTCATCGGCCTCGTCGCGTACCATCCCTTCGGTCCGAGGCGCGGCGTCGCGGCGGTCCGGGTGGGGCGGGAAATCCTCGTCCTCGGAGTGACGAACGCCGACCTGAAGCTTTTCCGGGTCCTCGACGCGGCGGAATTCGAAGCGGGAAGCGGGGCATCCGTCCCCGACAAGGCGCAGCGCCTCCGTAAATGGAAAGAGGAACTCGATGCCTGACGCACTCGATCTTTCCAATCCCGTCCTGTCGGTGTTCCTGCTGATCAGCTTCCTTTCGCTGCTGCCGGCGATCCTCGTCATGTTTACATCTTTCACCCGGATCGTCGTCGTCCTGTCGTTCCTGCGACAGTCGATCGGCAGCCAGCAGATCCCGCCGAACCCCGTGATCATCGGGCTCGCACTGTTTCTGACCCTGTTCGTGATGTACCCCACTGTGACGGAGGTAAACAGGAACTCGATCACGCCTTACATTGAAAAACAGATTTCGATGACCGAGGCGATCGTGCGTGCGGAACCGCCCGTGAAGAGCTTCATGCTCCGCCAGACGAGGGAAAAGGACATCGCCCTCTTCCTGAATCTCGGCAAGGAGAAAGCCCCGGCCACGCCGTCGGAGCTTTCCATGAGGATCCTCGTGCCGGCATTCGCTATCAGCGAGCTCAAGAGCGCCTTCGAGATCGGGTTCCTGCTCTTCCTGCCGTTCCTCGTTATCGACATGGTGGTCGCGAGCGTCCTCCTCTCGATGGGAATGATGATGCTGCCGCCCGTGATGGTGTCCCTTCCGTTCAAGCTGCTGCTCTTCGTGCTCGTGGACGGATGGAACCTCGTCGTCGGGTCGCTCGTAAGGAGCTTCCATTGACTCCCGACATCGTTAAAGACATAATCGGCGATACCATCCGTACGTTCCTCATCGCGGCCGGCCCGGTCCTCATCGTAAGCCTCGTGGTCGGCTTCCTGATCAGCCTTCTCCAGGCGATCACGCAGATACAGGATTTCAC
>JACRCO010000010.1 GCA_016218975.1 Deltaproteobacteria bacterium | reverse complement strand
TTCCGGCTGCCCGAGGCCGGGGCAAAGGCAATGGGAATGGGGTTCGCCTTCACAGCGCAGGCGGACGACCCGTCGGCGATATACTTCAACCCGGCGGGCATCATGCAGCTCGAGGGAACCAACGTGATGGTCGGCGCCACCTACATCAGGGAAAACGGCGCAACGTTCACAGGGACCACCCCAGTCCAGCCCACATCGACGACCGAAACGCAGAAAGACCTGAACTTCGTCGTTCCGAACGCTTATATCACCAGAAAGGTCTCATCGAATTTCGCCTACGGAGTGGGGATCTTCACCCCGTTCGGGCTCGGGCAGGAGTACAAGAACAGGCACGACAGCGTCTTCCGTAACCAGATCACCAAGATCGATCTGCAGACAGTCGTCGTCAACCCCACGGTTGCTTTCAAAGTGAACGACGTCCTCATGGTAGGGGCGGGAATCGACTACATGTACGGGAAAGCGAAGCTGGAGAAAACCGGGGTCGTCAACAATGCGGTTCCGGTTCCTCCGATCGGCAACTCGCCGTTGGACATCTTCCTGCTCGACCTGGACGGGGACGGCGACGCCTGGGCATACAACTTCGGACTCCTTTTGAAACCGTCGCAGAACCTGAAAATCGGATTCTCCTTCAGGAGCCCGTTCACACTCGAAATCCGGGAAGGGGACGTGAAGCTGACGGACATCAGCAGCACGTCGATCATCGCTCTCGGAGCGAGCGCGCAGGCGGTGTTCGGCGGCTCGACGTTCAACACGAAAGGATCGACGAAGATCTCCATGCCCGCTACCGCGGCGCTTGGCGTCGCCTATGTAAAGGACCGCCTCACTCTCGAAGTGGATGCCGACTGGACCGGCTGGCGCAGCTACCAGTCCCTGATCATCGACATCAAGAACAACACGGCGCTGCTTCCGGACTCGTCCAGCACGAAGGACTGGAAGAACGTGGTAGCGTTGCGGATCGGCGGGGAATACAGGGTGACCGACCCGCTCGCCCTCCGGCTTGGCTTTGCCTACGATCCGACGCCGGTGCCCGCGAACACAATGGATCCCTCCCTTCCGGACGCGACCCGGCTGAATTACATGGCGGGTGTCGGATACAAGTATAAGAACTGGACATTCGACGGTTCCTATTTCTACGTGGACAAGAAGGACCGGACGGTAAGCAACCAGGTGAACCCGTCGTATCCTTCCTACGGGACGGGCTTCAACGGCAAATGGACGGGAGACGCCCACCTCCTGGCGTTTGACGTCGGGTACAAGTTCTAAAGAGAGTTGTTCGGGGAGGGGATTTCCCGCTTGTTATGGACGGGGGGCCTTAACGGCCCCCCCGTTTAATTACAGACAAAAACAGGGACGTTCTTAAAAACTCAAAAACAGGGACGTTCTTAAAAACTCGGCAGATGGAAAAAGGAAAATCGATATCGAGTTTTTAAGAACGTCCCTGTTTTTGAGTTTTTAAGAACGTCCCTGTTTTTGTCTGTCCCGGTTTTCAGATAATCGCGGCCAGTTCCTTCTCGATCGTCTGGACGTGGCCCTTCTCGAAGGCGGCGAGGTGGTCGAATATTTTCTTCGCGTCCGGGCTTTTGGAACGTGAGGAAGCGTCGCTGAACAGGCCGTGCGCCTCCTTTTCCAGGGATAGCGCCATCTCAAGGACTTCCTTCTTCCCTTTCATGCCGGCCAATTTTCCCAGGAGCGCCTTGTGGGTTTCCTGGACGAGCTCGTCGATGTCGGGAAGACCGTCCTTGCACAGGATATCCTTGTAGGGCGCCCAGCATTCGGAACGAACGTTCTCGTCGTATTCGTCTTCAAGAATAAGGAAATGCCCTTTTTCATCCATCGCCAGCCTGTCGAAGACCTTCCCGAGCTCTTCATCCCGGACGAGTTTCCGCGCCCGCTTGTAGAAGACGTATGCCGCGATCTCGGATTCTATCCCAAGGTTCAGAAACTTTAGCGCCTCTTCGCTGAATTTCATCGGTGATTCCTCCGGCGGGATTTGGCGATCGGGAGTGCCAGGGTTTTCACGAGTGCAAAGAATATCACGGCTTCGAGGGGTCGTTCAACCCGGACCGCATCGCCGGTCCGCCGCCCGCGCGGCCCACGGCCGCGCCGCTTCAGACCGCTCAGCTTCCTCCGTAGCCTATGGCGACCTTTCCCTCCTCCAGGAGCACCGGCACTTCGCGGTGCCCCCGGGTCAAGGACCTCATCTCCGCCATGGCGGCCTTGTCGTTCTCGACGTCCTTGTAAACGACCTTCGCGCCGGCCTTCTCGTAGTCCCTACGAGCCCTGGAGGTGTAGGGTCAGGAGTCCTTGCCGAAGATCGTCACGGTACGCGTCATGGATAGTCACCTCTCCCACTTGAGATGCGCCGATTCGCCGCATGGAACCGGCGTGGGAATTTCCTGCCCCTGCGGTATTTGCCGGTAAGTGTAACGGATGTATCATGATTGTCAAATTGAAACCGTATTCCCCGAAAAATAACAGGGCGCCGAAGGGGATTCCGTCCCCAACGGATTCAAGGCCCAAGGCGCTACCCGCGCGGCCGTTTCCCGAACTGCTGGCTCCCGCAGGCTCCGTGGAGGCGTATTTCGCGGCCGTGTCCGCCGGAGCGGACGCGGTCTATCTCGGCCTCCAGCGGTTCAGCGCGCGGGAACGGGCAGAGAACTTCACGCTGGACGAGCTGTGCCGGGTCCTGCCGCATGCGAAGCAGCGCGGCGTTCGGATTTATCTCGCCATGAACACGCTGCTCACGGAGGCGGACCTCCCCGACGCGATCGAGCTTCTGCACCGCGTCGCCCCGCTTTCGCCCGATGCGGTAATAGTCCAGGACCTTGGCCTCCTGCGGATCGTACGCGACTTTTTCCCGGGCCTTTCGATCCACGTGAGCACGCAGGCCGGATGCGCATCGGCGTCCTCCGCAGGGGAATTCGGGCGGCTCGGGGCGCAGCGGGTGATACTGGAGCGGCACCTGACGCTCGATGAAGTGCGGCAGATCGTGTCGAAGTCGGGCGTGGGGGTGGAAATTTTCGTGCACGGCGCGATGTGCTACTCCTTTTCGGGGAAATGCCTTTTTTCGTCGTACCTGGGAGGAAAGAGCGGAAACCGCGGGGCCTGCGTTCAGCCGTGCAGGCGCCTTTACGGCTATCCGGGCGGGGAGGAGGCGATCTTTTCGACGCGAGACCTGTCGCTGATCGACGCGCTTCCGGATCTTGTCCAACTCGGATTCGCCGCCTTCAAGATCGAAGGGAGAATGCGGAGCGCGGAATACGTATCCGGCGTTGTCTCCGCCTACAGAAAAGCGCTGGACCTCATCCGCGCCGGGAAACCGGCCGTGGGGGTGGCCGAGGGAAGGAAGATCCTGTCTGACGTGATCGGGCGGGAGGAAACCCCCGGGCTCACGGGCGGTGCCGCCCCCGGCGAGGTGGTCGCCGGCGGAGGCACGGGGAACGTGGGAGACCTGCTGGGAGCCATATCCGAGGTCCGCGACGGCTGGGCTTTTCTCCCCGGCAGCGTCTCCGCGACGCGGGGGGATCGCCTTCGCGTGCAATTCCTGTCCGACGGATCGGGAAAAGGCTTTTCGGCGCTTTCCATGCGGTCCGACGAGCATGGTTTCTACGTGAAAATCCCATTTCCGGTTTCAACGGGAGATCTGCTGTTCCGCGTCGGGGGCGGCGGGCGGGCGGAAATCACCCGCCAGGCGCGGAAGGAGATGGAATCGATCCGCTCGAAAGGGGTGGCTTTCCGGATCATCGCCGGAGACGGGGTGGTGGTCGTCGAAGCGTCCTACGGAAAGGAGAGACGCGAGTTCTCTTACCGGGTATCGGGAGGAAAGGCCGCGGGCGCGGAAAGGCTTCCGCCGGATACGGAAGGCAGGCTCGCCGCGGCATATCACGGCGATCTTCCCCTTGGGGAGATACGCGTCGAGAGCCGCGGCGCCACTGTTGCATGGCCCGACGTGGAGGCGCTGTTCGTCAAGGCCGCCCGGAAATTCGACAAGGACTTCTACCTCGCGGGGAAGGAATTGCGTCTTTCCATCCTTCCCACGCTCCGGGTGACGGGGAACCGGCGCGAGAATCTTCCGACGGTATTCTTCGCGGGATGCCGCGTCGAGCAGCTTCCCCACCTGCCTGCGGATGAGGAAATCGTCCCGGTCGTGGAATTCACGCGCGGATTGGCAAGGGATCCCTCCCCTGCGGGGAAAGGGCCGTTTCGCAACCGGATCTACTTGCGATTGCCGGCTCCCCTCCTCGAGGCCGATGCGGCGTTCCTCCGTCGAACGGTTAAAGAGGCGGTCCTGAAAGGACACAGGCGATGGATGATCTCGGATGTGGGCCACTTCGCCCTCTTTTCGGGATTCGATACGAGGAGGGAAGTGAACCTGATTTCGGATCACTACCTGTACGGGCTCAACCTGGGGGCGCTTTCGACGTTGTCACGCATGGGCGCATCACGGATGGTGCTGCCTGTCGAGGCTCCGCTCTCCGCACTGCGCGCGGTCGGAAAGTACCTGCACGGCCTCGGTATCGCGGTGGCTTACTCTTCCGTTCCCCTTATGGTGTCCCGTCTTGTGCCCGCCGGAAAATTCCGGGGAGGCGAGGCGGTCAGCCCGAGGGCGGAAAGGTTCATCGTCGAGGTGGACGAACGGGGCTCGACCGTGCGGCCGGCGGTTCCGTTTTCCGCGTCGGGCGCCCTTCATGAA
Source organism: Deltaproteobacteria bacterium (assembly GCA_016218975.1). Taxonomy (NCBI): domain Bacteria; kingdom Pseudomonadati; phylum Myxococcota; class Myxococcia; species Deltaproteobacteria bacterium. The sequence goes on along the minus strand of JACRCO010000010.1, from coordinate 9,172 downwards.
ATACGGGCGGCGGGGATCCAGGATTTCCATGTCGACCTGCGCGGCGTGCCGGCGCAGGAGATCGGGGAGATATTCGCGGCTTTGCGGGAGGACCGGGAGATTCCCGGCACCTCCGCATTCAATCTGTTCCGGGGGAATTTTTAACTTGCGCGCGATCGAGAAAGTCCGAAACATCGGGATCATCGCCCATATCGACGCCGGGAAAACCACCTTCACCGAGCGCGTCCTTTTTTACGCGGGGATCACCCACCGGATGGGTGAGGTCCACGAAGGCGACGCCCAGATGGATTACCTCCCGCAGGAGCGCGAGCGCGGGATCACGATCACGGCGGCTGTGACGCAGTTCGAATGGCTGGGAGCGGAAGTCCACCTCATCGACACCCCCGGGCACGTGGATTTCACGATCGAAGTGGAACGGTCGCTGCGCGTGCTGGACGGCGCTGTGGTGATCTTCGAAGGGGTCGCGGGAGTCGAGGCGCAGTCGGAAGTGGTGTGGAGGCAGGCAGACCGGCACCGGATCCCGCGGCTGGCTTTCATAAACAAGCTCGACCGGCCGGGGGCGGATTTCGACCGTGTCATCGCCGAGATGCGGAAGAAATTGTCGGCGCGTGGGGTGCCCGTGACGGCTCCGCTTCTACGGGACGGATCGTTCATCGGCGTGGCGGATCTTGTCTCGATGGAGCGGCTGGAGTTTTCCGAAAACGGGCAGGGAGCGGAGGTCCGGCGCACGCCGCTTTCGGCAGAGGAAAGGGAAGCGATCCTTCCCTATCAGGAGACGCTTCTCGAAGCGGCGGGAGACGTGGACGACGGAGTTGCGGAAAAATACCTTGCGGGCGAGGATGTTCCTCCACCCATGCTCCGGAGCGCGATCCGCAAAGGGACGCTCGAAAGCCGCTTCTTCCCGGTCTTCGCCGGCGCCGCGCTTCGCAACAAGGGCATCCAGCCCGTGATGGACGGCATCGTCCACTTCCTGCCGTCACCGTTGGAAGTGCCGCCCGCCGGGGGGGACGATCCCCACACAGGGGTCCCGGCGAAGCGGGAGCCTTCTCCGGCGGCCCCCTTCTCCGCGCTTGTCTTCAAGGTGTTGATGGAGGAGGGACGCAGGACCGTCTACCTGCGGGTATATTCCGGGAAGGTGGGGGAAGGCGACACGGTGCTCAACGCGTCCACGGGCGGCGAGGAGAAGATAGCCCGCCTCTTCCGCATTCACGCGGCGAAGAAGGAGAGGATTGAAGAGGCGCGTGCGGGGGACATCGTGGGGGCGAGAGGGGTAAAATCCGCGCGGACAGGCGACACGCTCTGCAATCCGGAGATGCCCATAATCTACGAATCCATCGAGGTCCGTAAACCCGTCGTATCGATCGCCGTGGAGCCGAGGACGTTGAGGGACATGGACCGCCTCAGGGACACGATCCATCACATGGTGGACGAGGACCCGACCCTCGCCATCCGCGAAGATGCGGAGACCGGCCAGATCATCCTTTCCGGGATGGGAGAGCTCCACCTGGAAGTGCTCGTCGAGCGGCTGGCGCGGGATTTCGGGCTGGTCGTGCGGACGGGCAAGCCGCAGGTGCTCTTCCGCGAGACGGTGGCGGAGAAGACGGCCGCGGAGACGGTCTTCGAGCGGGAGATCGCGGAACGGCAGATTTCCGTGAAAATCTTCGTGTCCGTCCATCCCGGTCCGCGGGGCTCCGGAATCAAGGTGTCCGACAGGCTGCGGATGCTGGGGCTTTCGAAAGAGGTGGGCGACAGCGTGGAGGAGGGGATCCGCGAAGGGGCTTTCGCAGGAGTTCTGGGCTATCCCGTGGACGACGTCGTCGTGGAAGTGGAGGACCTGGAGTTTCTCTCCGGCACTCCGACCCCCCTTGCGGCGAAGGTCGCCGCGACCAAGGCCTTCCTTACGGCGTGCGAGAAGGGAAAACCGTACCTGCTGGAGCCGATAATGGCGGTGGAGATTTCCGTCCCCGACGAATTCGTGGGGGGGGTGATCGGGGATATCAACGCGAGAAGGGGGCACCTCACTTCCGTCGATCGCCGCCAGGACGCGACTCTTCTCTCCGCCAAGGTGCCGCTCAAGGAGATGTTCGGATACGTGACCGCCTTGAGGTCCCTTTCCCAGGGACGCGGGATGTTCATGATGAAATTCTCGCACTACGACAGCGCGTAAACCCCGGGAGGAGGCATGAAGGTCTTCGACGAGGAATTCTATAGGAAGCGGGTGAACACGTTCCCCTTCGTGCGGCTTATGGGGATGAAGCTCGTCTCGGCCGGGGGCGGCAAAAGCGTGATGGAGTGCAAAATCCGCCCGATCCTGAAGAATTCGGCGGGAACGCTGCACGGCGGGGTTATGGGCGCGCTGGTCGACATGTCGGTGGCGACCGCACTGCGGAGCGTCATGCCGCTACCTTCGAAAATGACCACGGTCGAGTACAAGGTGAACTTCCTGAAGCCGGTCCCTTCGGGAACCGTTACCGCGTACGGGAACATCCTGCGGTTGGGCAGGACGATCGCGGTAGGGTCGACCGAGATTCGGAACGGGGATGGGGAGGTCGTCGCCTTCGGGTCCGCGACATATTACATCCTCCACGTCCGGGCGGCCGAGGTCCCGGCCGTCGGGAGTCCCCCTGCTATAATGAAAAAGAAATCGCTGCGCGGGAGGAAGCTTCTATGACGAAGGAAGGCCCCATCAAGCCGGACATGTTCCTGGGGGACGTGCTCAAGACATACCCTTCCCTGCGCGAGAAGATCCGCGAGCTCTTCGGCAGCGAATGCCTTCAGTGCGGCTCGAACCGCCGGGAGATGCTCACCTACACGTCATGGCACAGGGGGCTCGACCCCGCAAAGGTCTGCCGCGACCTGAACGACGCCCTGAAAAAGTAACCCCACCCTAAAAACGGGGACGTTCCTGAGCTTTTGCCTATAAACAGGGACGTTCCTGAACTTTTTGGGCTTACCCGGAATCGGTAAATTACGTGGAAGATTCCGGATCGGCCTGCTATATACGGGCTTGAGAGTCACCCGCTCCGCGGGAAATAGAAATCCTCTTTGTACCCAGCTTCGCCTCTTGCAAGCATCCCTTCAAGGTGTTTGGTCATAAGCGCACATTCGCCGTAGTCGAACCACGGCCCCGGACGTCCCTCCCCGTAAACGATTCTGCGGTCGATGATTTCACGCATCGTCCTGGGTTGACGCAGGAATTCCCGCAAGGCTTCCTCCCTCCGGTCGATGTGCGATAGGTAAGCGGACATCCTGGGGCCGATGTCCTCACGATGGACGGCCGTTTCATGAGATACCGCGTAAGTTTTCGCGCCGATCTGGCCCAATCTCTTCGCCGAGCGACGGAACTCTTCGATGCCGCACGGTTTGTCGCCGTACCAGGGGCCGAAATCGGTCAGGTCGTAGTCCGCCATGAACAGGATCCCTTCCGCGGGAAATAAAAGGCATAGATGGCCCGGAGAATGACCGGGTGCGATCACCGCAACCGCCTCCGTGCGGCCGAACGACAACCTTTCGCCGTCTGTAATCTTCCTCGCGACGCTGCGGGGGTGAAAGGAAAACTTCTCCGACAGGAGCGACCGGAAGAAGGAATCCCACTCCGATCCGACGACACCGTACCGGTCCAGCAGGACATCGAAGGATTCAAGCGCAGGCGCGTCTTCCGAGGATGCCCAGACTTCCACGTCCGGCAGCGCGTGAAGGAAAAGGAAGTGATCCTCGTGGTAGTGGGTCATAACCACGGTCCGCAATCCTTCTTCCTTCTTCAGCCGCAGGATCTCCTGGAGGTCCGAGCCGCTGTCGACGAGGACTCCTCCGCCGTCGCGAATGTAAAGGGAATGGGCATACGGATACCTGCCGCCCTTGCCTCCTTCGATCAGGGAGATTCGATCGGATAGCCGCTGAATCATGCGCGTTCCTTCCGGGTTATGATGGAGGGTATTCTATGCATCGCCGGAAAGGACCGCAATTGCGAAAGATCCTGCTGCTGCCGTTCTGCCTGTCCCGGCAGTCCCTGTCGAATATCGAGCGGCTGGCGGCGGAACACGGATATGCGGTGGTCGTCGCGCGCACGACCGCGAAAGCGCTGGCCGAAGTGCGGCGGCACGCGGGCAGCGGAGAGCCGATGAGAATCGTCGGCGTTGTTTGCGACGGGCGGGCGAAGAAGGTATGGGCCGGCCTTGCCTTGCTGAAAATACGTCAATGGGGAAAGAAGGCGCTGGGTATGAAGGCCCGCAGGATCGAACTTGCGCGCGTGCCTATCGTCGGAGGCACCAAGTCGCTCTTCGGGAGACGGAGCTGCCGGGTGGGATTCAACCTTGCGGAAGAAGAGGGACTGCAACGCGCCCTGGCCGGCGCGGACACATTTATGCGCTTGTAGGATCCGATCCGGGGGGGTGGAGGATATCCCGGCTACGCCTGATGTTCCTGGCGGTCCTGCTGCCGAGCAGAAGCGCGCACAGGAAAAAGACGGCTGCGAGCGAGACTCCCCCGGCCGCAAACCGGACCACCGCCCCCGCAAACGTTTCCCATGATATCCAGCGGGATGAAAACCCTGCCCAGTACCAGCCTGCTCCGGCTGCGGCAACGCCGGACAGGGCGATCTTGCCGTATTCCAGGACCTCCCCGAGGGCCTTTTTCCCCACGGTCCTCGCCATGAGGATGCCGTAGAGGGCAGTCGCATGCAGGAAGATGCCGATGCTGCTCGCCAGCGCCAGTCCGACGACGCCCAGCTTCTGCATGAGCAGGTAATACGCCGGGAGGCTCAAGATCCACGCTCCCGTTCCAACGAGGGTGGGCGTCCAGGTGTCCTTCATCGCGAAAAAGCCTCTCGACACGATCGACTGCGCGCACCAGAAGGGGATGCCGATCGAGAAGGCGGCGAGCGCGGATGCGGTCGAGATGGTATCGTCGATGGTAAATGCCCCTCGCTTGAAGACGGCCAGAACGACCTCCCGGGACAATATTCCGAAGATTGCGGCCGCCGCACAGGAAACCAGAAATACCCAGCGCAGCGTGACCGACAGCGTTTCCCACATTTTCTCCCGCTCGCCGCGGGCGGCCAGCGCCGAAAGGAACGGGTAGGAAGCCACGCCCGAAGCCTGCCCGAATATCCCCACGGGCACCTGCATCAGCCGGCGGGCGTTGTTGAGCCAGGTGATCGCGCCCGCAAGCAGGAAGGAGCCGAAGATCCGTGTCATCCATTCGTCGACGACAACCAGGGAGAAACCGAGCATGATCGGGATCGACAGTTTGACGAACTCCCGGAAGCCCGGGTCCGAAAGGTCGACTCCCGGTGAATATTTCAGCCCCGCCTTGCGCGCTCCGTAGAGCTGGACGGCGAAATTTCCCACGAAGGACCCTGCGAGCACCCCCCATGCGAACCCGGCCATCCCGTGGGAAGCCCCCAGCAGCAAGCCGCCGGCGATGATCCCGGCATTGTAGATCAGGGGAGCGGTGGCAGGAAGCAGGAACCTGTTATGCGCGAACTGGACCGCCATCAGCAGACCCCCAAGGTAGAAAAAGATCTGGGCCGGGAGGACGATGCGTGTGAGCTTCGCGGCGATGGCGATCTGGTCGGGGGGGAAGCCGGGCGCGATCAGGTGAAGCATGCGTTCGGCGAGGAATTCGCCGAGTATTACGAAAAAGAGCATCCCTACGCCCATGACGGTCGCGATCACGGAGAAGGAACGGTGTCCGTCCTCCGCTTTTCCGTCTGCGAGATATTTAGAGAAGATCGGGATGAACGTGATCGACAGGGACCCGCCTGCCAGCAGGTAGTTGAGGAAATCGGGGATCGTGAAGGCTACGAAATACGCGTCCGTCTCGGGGGTCGCACCGTGCTGGTAGGCGATGACCGCGTCGCGGGCGTATCCCAGGAGACGGCTCAAAAACACGGACGCCATCATGACGGCCGCTGCCCGTCCCATCTGTTTCCGGGCGGATTGGGACATCGTTAAAGACTATAATCGAAGGGAGATGGACGCTCCACAGGGAAATGACGGGCTTGATGCGGATCAAGGGACGGAAAGCTTGCGGTGGATTACTATAGCGGCAACCAAACGAACGGGAGAATATCATGGGTATCTTCAAGAAGCGTGAACCCGCGGGAGCGGTGACCGCGGATGCGGTACTCGCGGCACTCGGGAAAGTAATGGATCCCGAGTTGGGGAGGGACCTCGTAAGCCTGAACATGATCCGCAACGTGGCGGCGGCGGGAGGGAACGTCTCCCTCGACCTGGTTTTGACGACCCCGGCGTGCCCGAAAAAATCGGAAATCGCGGCGGCGGTGGATGCGGCGGTACGGGCGATCCCCGGAGTTTCGGCGGTGGACATCCGGGTTTCCGCCGACGTAAAGGCCGCCAGGGACCCGATGGAGGGTAGGCGTCCCATTCCCGGCGTGCGGAACATCATCGCGGTCGCGTCGGGCAAGGGTGGGGTCGGAAAGTCCACGATGAGCGTGAACCTCGCCGTTGCGCTCCAGCTTTCGGGGGCCCGCGTCGGCCTCCTCGACGCCGACATCTACGGTCCGTCGATCCCCACGCTGCTGTCGCTGAAAGGACACCAGCTCATGGGGGAAGAGGGAATGATCCTCCCCGCGGAGAGCCACGGAATGAAGATCGTCTCCATCGGGTTCATGCTGGAGGACGACTCGCCGGTCATCTGGCGGGGGCCGATGCTGATGAAGGCGCTGGAGCAGTTTCTCCACGGCACCAAGTGGGGTGAACTGGATTACCTCGTCATCGACCTGCCGCCCGGAACAGGCGACGTGCAGCTTTCCCTCGTGCAGACGACTCCGGTCGCGGGGGCGGTCGTCGTCACGACGCCGCAGGATCTTGCCCTAATCGACGTGAAGAAGGCGGTCCGGATGTTCGAGAAGGTGGGCGTGCCCATCCTCGGGGTGGTCGAGAACATGAGCTACTTCCTGTGTCCCCACTGCACTGGCAGGAGCGAGATCTTCGGCCACGGCGGGGCGGAACAGGCGTGCCGGGATATGGGGCTGAAATTTCTCGGAGAGGTGCCGCTTCAGATGGAGCTGCGGGAATCGTCGGACGAGGGAATTCCCCTCGTTTCGCGCGACCCCGACGCGCCGGCCTCGCGGGCGATCGCGAAGGCGGCCTCCGAAGCGGCTGCCGCCCTCGCGGTCCTGGAATCCCTGCACGTCTGAACACAAAAACAGGGACGTTCTTAAAAACTCTTCCGCAAAGAACATCCCTGTCTTTTTAACTTCTGGAGTTTTTAAGAACGTCCCTGTTTTTGTTTTAAGAACGTCCCCGTTTTTTGTCCCGGTTTATTATATGTTACCCCTCCATCTCCCGGGCGGGATAAGAGAAGTACTCGTGGGTCTGGATGCTCGCCCAGAACTCCTCGAGGTCCTTCGTCAGCACGAGAAGGTCGTGGCGCACCCCGATCTGGTCGCGCACATGCCCCCGGAATACCGCCTCCTGCTTGAATCCCAGTTTTTCGAAGACCTTCTTCGCCCCCTGCTGCGTTTCCATCATCTCGGCCACGATCTTCTCCAGGCCGGACTTGAGGGCATGGAGGAACAACTCGTTGGCGAGGATGCTTCCCAGTCCCTGCCGCTGGAACTCCCTCGCCACCACGATACGGATCGTGCCGACGTGCTTCATCCAGCCGCCGAGATTTTTATGCAGCGTCGCGTCGGCGACTACATCCTTCCCCTTCCATGCGAGCAGCGGGAAGACCTTGTCGTAGTTCAATTCGGCCGCCCATCGCTCAACGACCGCCGGATCGGAGACGTTGTCCTTCAAGAAGAGCCGATCGGATTCGCCGAGGCCTGCGAAGAAGGCGAACAACGCATCCTTGTCCTTCTTCTCGAATGGGCGCAGTTCCACCGAACTACCGTCCTTGACCTTCACCTCCTTGGGATATTCCGGTAACATGTCGGCGGCCTCCTTTCCGGGGGATGAATCTGATTATAAAATACTGTTTTGATTTTTTGAATACCCTGTCGGGAACGCCCGGCACGGCATCATTCCGTTATGCGGCACATGCCTGGAAATGCGGGCAAACATGCGCGCATTTACCTTGTTGCGTATAGATGCGCTTTTTCTTATAAAGTATCGTACTGATTTCCGGAGATCGGCGGGGGGTATCGATGGTGGGAAAAGTCGTTGTCGAGAAAGAAGGAAAAATAGCGACGGTCACGATATCGAACCCTGCGAAGAAGAACGCGTTGAACCTGAAGCTCCTCGGGGAACTCCGCAGGGCATTCGCCGAACTTTCATCGCCTGATACACGGTGCGTCGTGCTTCGCGGCGAAGGGCGCGAAGCGTTCTGCGCCGGCTACGACATCACGGCGATTCCCGCGGGAGGGTCGGGCGAAGCGCAGGTGCTTCTTTCTTCAAACCCTTTCGACGACATGATCCGTGCGGTGGAGTCGTTCCCTGCGCCTGTGATCGGCATGCTAAACGGTTTCGCGTTCGGCGGGGGGCTGGAGCTGGCGGTGGCCTGCGATATCCGGATCGCATCCGACCAGGCCGTTTTCGGGATGACGCCCGCCCGCCTCGGGATCATCTACAGGCCGGCCGGGCTGATGCGGTTTGTCGACGTGATCGGGCTGTCCGCGACGAAAGAGCTCTTCTACACGGCGCGAAAGGTGAGCGCCCGGCGGGCGGTGGACCTTCGGCTCGTCAACAGGATTTGTCCTCCGGAGGAATTGGAACAGGTGACCTTCGAAATGGCGCGCGAGATCGTCGACAACGCGCCGCTCTCCATCCGCGGCACCAAGAGGATCCTGGCGATGAGCATGGAATTTCGCGGTCTGCCGGAGGAGGAAGCGAAAGAGGCGGAGGACCTCATCCGGCAGTGCATGGAGAGCAGGGACCTGATCGAAGGGAAGAAGGCGTTCCTCGAAAAGCGAAGGCCGAAGTTCCAGGGCAGGTAGGACACTGCCGTTTCCCGAAAAACGTTGCCGGAAATGAAAGAGGCCCCGGGATTTCCCCGGGGCCTCCGGTTTCAGGCGGTAATCCTCCGTCCGCAGCTATTCGACCGGGAACGGCCCCGGACGTCCGGGCCTGTGGACCTGGTCGGGCCCGAAGGTAAGCCCGGTCGTGTGGCAGGAGGCACACAGCTCGGTCGTTCCCGACGTCTGCCCCAGGACATGCGGGAGCGTAACCGTCGTGTCGTCGTGGCACGACGTGCACACCGCCCGCAT
>JACRCO010000009.1 GCA_016218975.1 Deltaproteobacteria bacterium | reverse complement strand
GTGATCGCCAAGGAAGTGATGATGAGGTAGGGGAAGGGCCTCACTTCCCGGATTCACCGCGCGCGAGGGATAGAAGGCCGTCAGCGGCGTCGACGATCTCCTCTCTCCATGGAAATCCCGAAAGCAGCCGGTCGGGAATCGCGGATTCGCCCACGTAGGCTCCACACAGGCATCCTGCCATCGAGGACGTTCCTTCGGCGTCGTTGCCGAGGTTGGCCGCCGAAAGCACCGTTTCCCTGAAATCCTCCGGCGTGCGAAGAAAACATGCCCATGCGAACGGCAGCCCTTCGTGCACGGCGGTGCCGTTTCCGATCGATTCCTGTATCTCCTCGATCTCCGCTCGCCGCAACAGGAGCGCAGCCAGCTCGGTTCCCAGCTTCCGCAGCAGGGTGGGGGCCTGCCTGCTCTGGCGGCTCCGTGGGGAACGGTCGGGCTCGATACCGGTGATGCAGGGTGAAATCCCGCGGGCGAACCCGAGCACATCCAGCGACCCTCCGGGAGTGTGAAGGACGCGTGCGACCGCGGCCGCTTGCGCGACGGCTCCGGCGATGGCGGCCGGGTGCGGGTGAGTCACCGACGCCACGATCCCGGCCTCCAGCTTCATTCGCCGAAAATCCGCCGCGCGCGACAGCGCGACGGGGGCGATCCTGGCCGCTGGTATGCTTTCCGCCGCGCCGGAACCCGCTTCGAACCATGGATATCCGCGGTCGCTCAGGTTGGCGGCGAATTCCGCGTCCGCGGCGCTTCGGGGACGCGCAGGGGAGGATGAAAAAAGCCCCGCTATCTCTTCCGGATCGACTCGCCCCCTCCTGAGCAGCGAACGCGCAAGGAGAAGCAGAGACGGCGCCGGGGCATCCGAATTCGCTTCTTTCGCGTGGTTCCGCAGAGGGGCGTATCCTTCGATCCTGCCGTAGAGCTCGGCCACGTCCCGTGGAGAGAGGCCTTGGGCGGGTCCTCCGACCGCTTCCCCGATCGCCGCACCCAGCAGCGCCCCGCGAAAACGGTCCCGGTAGTCGATTCCATTCGCGAACGCAAGGGGAAGGTGCTCGCCCTTGGACATGTAGGAAGGGATCTTCGCCCGCCGGACGAGGAAATGGTAAATCGCTTCCGGCTCCTTTCCGAAAAGGAGGGGCTGATCTTCCTTCCTGCGCGCGAGGTCGGTTACCTTGCGATCCGCCATTCGGGCAACCTGGCGGACGATTTCCCAGAAATCCTCGTTTCCCTGCAAGGGAACCTTACCGAGAGAACGGGAGAGGCAGGAAACGATTTCCGCAGGATCGTGAAGCGAAAGACCCGTAACAGCCGGCTCATCGCCCTGCGGAGGGGCCGCAAGGGTCGGTTCGGCGTGCGGACCGCCTGAAGTGTACTGCTGCGCCGACGTATCGTCGGCAACTTCCGGCGAGGGAACGATTGACGGGGTGTCGAGGGCAACGTAGCCCCTGTAGTGCATCTCCATTACCTGGCGGATCTGCGCCGGAGAGAATCGCATGCCGTGCAGGATACGCAGCAATGTTTCGCTCTTTGGGATCCTTCCCTCGTAGGCCACTTGCCGGAGCAGTTCGTAGCTGCACCCGATTTCCTTCCTGTCGGTGTGGAATTTCTTGAGCGAGACATACCCGAGAGTCTCGACGCGTTTTCTCAATATTCCCGATAGTATGTTTTTCCCGCCCGAATCCATCGGATGACCTTTCCCCGAGCGCGGGATTTGGTACGCAGAACAACTATACAAATAATATTGTCATTATACAAATATAAATGTCAATGATAAATGTAATTTAGTATGAAAACAACTAATGTTGTATTTGGTGTAAAACGCTAATGGTACATGATGCCCCGAGCCCCGGAGTTTGGATGTCACGACAGGCTGCCGACTCCGGCGGAGCCCCTGCATCATGTGGCTCCTTCAATAGGGGGCGTTGAGGGCGCCTTACATGGACTCGGCTATGATCTCCGCGATGTCCCTGGTCTGCACCGACTCGTCGAGGTTGCGGAACTTCGCGGCGTCGTCGAACATGATCAGGCAATAGGGACAAGCAGATCCGATGGCATTCGATCCGGTGCGCATTGCCTGGTCGAAACGAAGATGGTTGATCCGCCTGCCGGGGAGCTCGAGCCACATGCCGCCTCCGCCCCCCCCGCAGCAGAAACCACGCTCGCGGGTCTTGTCCATCTCGTTTACCGTGATGCCGGGCACGGAGCCCAGCGCTTCACGGGGAGCGTCGTATATATCGTTGTGCCTCCCAAGATAACAGGAATCGTGGATGGCCACGAGACGGTTGATCCTCTTCGAAGGAACGAGTTTCCCCTGGGCGATCAGGTCACGGAGAAGGACCGAATGGTGGACGACCTCCACGTTCACTCCGAATTGCGGGTACTCGTTTCGGAACGTATTGAAGCAGTGCGGGCACTGCGTTATCACTTTGCGGACGTTGTAGGCCGCGAACAGCTCCTTGACCATTTCCACCATGCCCAGCTGGAAGAGCCCTTCCTCGCCCATCGGACGGGCGAATGCGCCGCAGCACGTTTCTTCGAGCCCCAGTACGGCGAAATCAACCCCGGCGCGGGATAACAGGGACACGATCGTCCGGGTGACTTTCTGGTTCCGCGGATCGTACGCCCCTGCGCACCCGGGCCAGTACAGGTATTCGAAAGTTTTCCTGTCCGCCGCGATAGGCACGTCGAGGCCCGCGGTCCACTGGATGCGGTCGTCCTGCGGAAGCCCCCAGGGATTCCCCGTATCGCCCATTTTCCTGAGAGCCAATCGGGCGCCGTCGGGAATCTTCGATCCGGTTACGTAGCCGCGGCGCACGTCGACGATCATGTCGATATGCTCTATCAGCACCGGGCACGCCTGCATGCATGCCCTGCAAGTCGTGCAGGACCAGATCTCGTCGGGGAACAGGACGTCGAACGTGAAGGAAGATACGGCCGGTTTCCCGGTTTTCCTGTCCATCGTCGCGGTGGAGGGTACGAGGCTCCAGCGGATCTCACGGCTCATCTCCTCCCTGGTCTTGAGGACCACGTCCCTGGGAGACAGGGGCATTTCCGCGGCGTAGGCGGGGCATTCGTCCTGGCACCGCCCGCATTTCGTGCAGGCGTCCGAAGAGAGAAGCTGCTTCCAGGAAAAGTCCTCCACCGCCGCGACCCCGATCTTTTCCTCGTCCTCTATGCCGGGAATCGGCTGAAGCGCTCCCTTCGGGCGGGAAGTGCGAAGGAAGACGTTAACCGTTCCCGCTCCCATGTGCAGCATCTTCGTCAGCGGGATGGAGGCAAGAAATCCGAAGGCGAGAAGAAGGTGCGTCCACCACAACGCCCGGTGAGCGGAAAGGAGATTCTCCATCGGAACGCCCGCGAAGTACGGTGCGATCGCGGCGCTTACGAAGGACACGGAGGATGCGATGGGGCGCGTCGCCGCGATCCGCAGGGACTCGATCAGGAACCCGGTGATGCCGATGGCCGCGATGAGAAGAAGCTGGAGAAGGTCGTCGCCGTCGCGGGTTAGATACTCCGTCCGGAAGAAGTAGCGGCGCGCCATGGCGAAAAATACCCCCGCGAGAAGCACCGCCCCGAAGGTGTTCGCGAACAGCTTGAACGCAATGTAGAAGTTTCCGTCGAGGATGCGGATGCCCAGGTCGAATTCCACGGCGACGAGGCAGGTGACGATGAACAACGCGATGAACGCGGAATAGATGGCCAGGTGCATGAGGCCGCCTGCGTTCCTTTCGAGGACCTTCCGCTGGCCGATCGCGATCCGCAGGGTATCCACGGTGCGCCGCCAAAGATCGTCCACGCGATTTTCCCTTTCCGGGCGTCCTCGCTGCCAGGCGGAGACACGCTGGAACACCCCCCATGCAAATACGGCGACGACGGCCCCGAACAGGGCATACATGACGGTCGCTGCGCCTGGAGGCAGGTTCCAAAGTATTTCCCGGCCGACGGTTTTCATGGAAAGCACCTCGTCCATGGTGTTTGCCCGTTCCCGCGAATCTTTCGCGCGACCCGGACGGCTTTCCAATTATATACGCGAATCCGCTTTCCGTTATGGATATACTGGGGAAAAAGGCTTGCACTCTGGAGGTCCCGTCATGCCGGAGATCTTCGTCCAGGGGTACGATGTCCATTTCCAGGACACCGTGAAGTCTCTTCCTCATACCGTCGTTTTCCTCCATGGATCGGGGGGTTCTCACCACACGTGGCGGGATCAATGGGCGGGCCTGAAAGGCATCGCGCGCCTTGTCATCCCGGACCTCCCGGGGCATTCCGAATCGCTCGGGGCTCCGAAGGAAACGGTGGAGGAGTATTCGGCGTGGTTCGCCGAGTTCCTGAAGGAGGCCGGCCTGGGGAAGTTCATACTCGCGGGCCATTCGATGGGCGGTGCGATCGCCCTGCAGGCGGCGCTGGACAGGATCAAGGGGCTTCAGGCGCTGATACTCGCCGGCACCGGAGCGAAGCTCAAGGTCAGCCCGGTGATCTTCGACGGGATCGCGAACCGGTTCAAGGATTTCGCGCCGGAGCTTGTCGACTGGATGATGGCGCGGGAAACCGACCGCCTGCTGCGGGATGACGTGACGAAAGACGTTCTTTCTACGCGGCCGGGAACGTTCTTCGCGGATTTCCGCGCCTGCGACGGGTTCGACGTCCGGGGCAGATTGGGGGAAATCGGCGTCCCCGCTCTTGCTATCTGCGGCGACGACGACCGCCTGGCGCCCCTGAAGTACTCCGAGTTCCTCGCCGCGAATATCAGGGGTGCGGTCCTCAAGATCGTACACGGCGCGGGCCACATCGCGATGCTCGAGAAGCCGGCCGAGGTGAACAACGTGATCACCTCGTTCGTCCACTCCCTCTCGTAGTGCTCTGGCCGCCTCGCGCGGTCGTGGTAAACTCACAGGATGACCGAGAACGCGATCTCCGCTCTCCGGGCGATATTCGGGGAGCGGCTGCGGACCTCGCTCGAGGACCGCATCTGCTATTCATACGACGCCACGGGTAAGGAATTCCTCCCGGACGCGGTCGCCTGGCCGCTGAACCCGGAGGAGATACGCCGGACGGTCCTGCTGGCGAACGAGCACCTGTTTCCCGTAGTCCCGCGCGGGGCCGGTTCAGGTTTTTCAGGCGGCTCGCTTCCTGTCCGCGGCGGGGTCGTTATTTCCACCGAACGGATGGACCGCATCCTTTCGATCGACTCGGAGAACCTGGTCGCGGTCGTCGAACCGGGCGTGGTGACCGAGAGGCTGAAGGAAGAGGCGAAGAAGCAGGGGCTTTATTACCCTCCCGACCCCGCGTCGCTCAAGTTCTGCACCATAGGCGGCAACCTGGCCGAGTGCGCGGGCGGCATGTGCGCCGTCAAGTACGGAGTGACGAGGGATTACGTCCTGGGCCTGGAGGCGGTGCTGGGGACCGGCGAGCTCGTGCGTACGGGAGTCTGCACCGTGAAGGGAGTGGTGGGCTACGACCTTACGCGCATGCTCGTCGGATCGGAGGGGACGCTGGGGATCATCACGAAGGCGACGCTTAAATTGATCCCCCTCCCTGAAACCGCCGCCACGCTTCTTGCCTTCTTCCCTTCGAACGAAAAAGGGGCGCGGGCCGTCGCGGGGATCGTGCAGGAGCGCATAACTCCCTGCGCGTTGGAGCTAATGGACCGCACGGCCGTCGAATGCGTCCGGCGGATGGCGGACCTGTCGCTCCCGGAGGGAACCGGCTGCGCCCTGCTGATCGAAGTGGACGGGCTGGAGGCCTCCGTGGCGCGCGAGGCGGATCGAGTCGAGGAGGCCTGCCTCCGGTTCGGCGCCATCGAAGTGAGGAAGGCTGCCGACGCGGCGGGGCGGGATAACCTGTGGAAGCTGCGCCGGTCGATCTCGCCGGCGGTGCGGCAGGTGAATCCCGTGAAGATCAACGAGGACATCGTCGTCCCCCGCAGCCGTCTCGTGGAGATGTTCGCATTCCTGTCGGATCTTTCGGAACGCCAGGACCTCAAGATCGTGAATTTCGGCCACGCGGGCGACGGAAACATCCATGTGAACATCATGATCTCCGGAAAGGACGAAGACGAACGCGGCCGCGCCGACAAGGCGGTGGAAGCGGTGTTTCGCAAAACGGTCGAGCTGGGGGGCACTATTTCCGGCGAGCACGGCATCGGTATCGCCAAGGCCCCGTACATGGAGATGGAAGTCGGGCCGCTGGGCGTTTCCGTGATGAAGCGATTGAAAAATTGTTTCGACCCGAACGGCATCCTCAACCCTGGGAAGATCTTCCTCGAAGAATCCGCGGTACGCCGTTGAGGGACGACGAGCTGCGCGCCCTGACGGGGGCGTGCGCGAAATGCGGCACCTGCCGCACCGTCTGCACTCTCTATCCCGAAAGGAAAGCGGAGATCTCCGTCGCGCGGGGGAAGATCGCGCTGATCGACGCCTCGCTCGAGGGGAAGGACACGAACCTCGACGCCGTCCAGGAAGCCCTCGCCGACTGCCTGCTTTGCGGGCGGTGCGAGCGCGCCTGCCCCAACCAGGTCCTGGTCGAGGAAATCATCATGAAGGGGAGGGCCGACGCCGCCAGGGGGATCGGCATCCCCGCCTGGAAGCAGGTGGTCTTCGGCAGGGTGATGCCGTCGCCGAAAGGCCGGGAGGCCGCCGTATCGGCAGCCGCAGCGGCGCAGAGGCTTTTCGCGAGGGAAATTCCTTCCGCATCCGGCCTGCATTACCGGTTCCCGGAGAAGTTCGGGCTTTCCGGACGGACGGTGCCGAAGCTGCCGAAGAAGGGATTCATCGCGTCCCTCAAGCCGAAAGAGGCCGTGTCCGGCGACGTCTTGCTCTTCGTCGGGTGCGTTTTCGACCACGTTTTCCCGCAAGTGGGGCGTGCTTCCTATGAAACGATGAAGATCTCCGGCAGTGATATCGCCGTTTTCCGGGACGCCGCATGCTGCGGCCTGCCTGCGATGGTGTCCGGGGACCGGGACGCATCCCTCCGTTGCGCGGAGGAAAACATCCGGCGGCTTCGCGCCGCGGAACCGGAAAAAATCGTGTTTCCCTGCGGGTCCTGCCTGCTAATGTTCAAGAGGAACCTGTTTTCACTGATCCCCGAAAAACACGAGCTGCGGAGCGACGCGGTCGAGGTCTCGAACCGCTGCGTGGATTACGCGGGCTTCATACTGGGATCCGGCGTGGTCTCCCGCCTTCCCGACCCGCCGGAAGGCGAGAAGGTCGGAGAAATCGGGTACCACGATCCCTGTCACCTTACCGGCACTCTCGGGAAGGGGCAGGAAGCCCGGGAAGTGCTGCGGGAGGCGGTGGGATCCTCGTTCGCAGAGATGAAAGGAGCCGACCTTTGCTGCGGATACGGTGGGACGTTCAATATCAGGGACTATCCCACCTCCGCCCGTATCGGCCGAAACAAGATCTCGGCCGCGGCGGAGGGCGGGGCGAAGGTCGTCGCCACCGCCTGCTCGGGGTGCATCCTACAGCTCCGCGACATGGCCGCCCGCACCGATCCCGGAATGGAAATCGTCCACCTGGCCGAGCTCGTGGCGAAGGCGCTTTCCCGCCGTTGACATCCTTCTCCGCCGGATGTTATGAAACTCCATTACCGTCTTGCATTTAACCCGGGAGGGGGGGCATGTCACTCCAGGAAAAATTCGAAGAATTGAGGAAGAAAAACGCCCTCGCGATGGAGGGGGGCGGCAAGAAAAGGGTCGACACCCAGCACGCGCAGGGGAAGCTCACGGCGAGGGAGCGGATCGAACTCCTGTTCGACCCGAACTCGTTCGTGGAACTCGACCGGTTCGTCCAGCACCGATGCGTCGATTTCGAGGTCGAAAAGATCCTGGGAGACGGCGTCGTCACCGGGTACGGCAAGATCGGCGGGCGGCTCGTCTACGTCTTCGCGCAGGACTTCACCTGCATCGGCGGGTCTCTCTCGGAGACATACGCCAAAAAGATCTGCAAGATCATGGACCACGCCGCCCGAAACGGGGCTCCCGTGATCGGGCTGAACGACTCCGGCGGGGCCCGCATCCAGGAAGGGGTGCAAAGTCTCGCCGGCTACGCCGACATATTCCTGAGGAACACGATCTACTCCGGCGTCGTCCCGCAGATCTCCGCCATCATGGGGCCGTGCGCCGGTGGCGCGGTCTACTCCCCGGCGATCACCGACTTCATCGTCATGGTCAAGAACACCTCTTACATGTTCGTCACGGGGCCCGACGTCATCAAGACCGTGACGCACGAGGAAGTGACCAAGGAGAACCTCGGCGGCGCCATGTCTCACAACGAGCGGAGCGGCGTGGCGCATTTCGCGGCTGAAGACGAAAAGGAAGGCCTCTATCTCATCCGCGAGCTGGTATCGTTCATCCCCCAGAACAACATGGAAGATCCGCCGATCGTCGCTCCGAAAGACTCCCCGGACCGGCGGGACGAGAGCCTGAACCAGATCGTTCCCGACATCCCCACGAAGCCTTACGATATCCGCGACGTCATCAAGAAAGTCGTGGACGACGGATACTTCTTCGAGATCCAGGAGCACTACGCAAGGAACATCGTCATCGGATTCGCACGCATGAACGGAAGGCCCGTGGGAATCACGGCGAACCAGCCCGCGGTGCTCGCAGGGTGCCTCGACATCTCCTCCTCCATAAAGGGAGCGAGGTTCGTCCGGTTCTGCGACGCCTTCAACATCCCGCTGCTTACCTTCGTCGACGTCCCCGGTTTCCTCCCGGGCACGGCGCAGGAGTACGGCGGGATCATCAAGCACGGCGCGAAACTTCTATACGCCTTCGCCGAGGCCACCGTCCCGAAGGTTACCGTGATCACGCGGAAGGCGTACGGCGGGGCCTACGACGTCATGGCCTCCAAGCACATTCGTGCGGACGTGAACTACGCGTATCCCACGGCGGAGATCGCGGTGATGGGGCCTGACGGCGCGGTCAACATCATCTTCCGGAAGGAGCTCCTCAAGGCGGACAACCCGGAGAAGAAGAAGGCGGAACTCGTCGCGGACTACAGGGAGCGGTTCGCCTCTCCGTACAAGGCGGCGGAAATCGGCTTCATCGACGAGGTCATAATGCCCGAGGAGACGCGCCCGAAGGTGATCACCGCCCTCGAGATGCTGGCGAACAAAAGGGATTCCAACCCGCCGCGCAAGCACGGCAACATCCCCTTATAGGAGGCCGCCACGTGTTCAAGAAGATTCTGATCGCGAACCGGGGGGAGATCGCCGTTCGTGTCGAGCGCGCCTGCCGCGAGATGGGGATTCCGACCGTGGCGGTGTACTCGGAGGTGGACCGCCACGCGCTCCATGTGCGGTGCGCCGACGAAGCCGTGCTGATCGGGCCGCCCCCCGCGTCCGAGTCCTATCTCGTCATCGACAAGATCATCGACGCGGCGAAGAAAAGCGGGGCGGACGCCGTCCATCCCGGCTACGGGTTCCTCGCGGAGAACCCGCGCTTCGCCGACCGGTGCGAAAAGGAAAAGATCAAGCTGATCGGCCCCTCGGCCCACGCGATGCGGACGATGGGATCGAAAACCGTCGCCCGGAAGACGGTGCAGGCGGCCGGTGTCCCGGTGGTCCCCGGGACCATAGAACCGATCGCGACCGAAGAGGAAGTCCTGCGCATAGCGAAGGAGATCGGATTCCCGGTGATGCTGAAGGCAACCGCGGGCGGAGGCGGGAAGGGTATGCGGCTCGTAAAGGAGGAGGGTGACCTCCGGTCCTCCCTCCGGATGGCCAAATCCGAAGCGAAGTCCGCCTTCAGCGACGACTCCGTCTACATCGAGAAGTACATCGAGCAACCGCGGCACGTCGAAATACAGATCCTCGGCGACCGGCACGGCAACTACGTTCACCTCTGCGAGCGCGAGTGTTCGATACAGCGGCGGCACCAGAAGGTGATCGAGGAGTCCCCGTCGGTGATCGTCACCGCCGGGATGCGCGAGGCGATGGGGAAGGTGGCGATCGATGCCGCGCGGGCCGTGAAATACGAGGGCGCCGGCACCTGCGAGTTCCTCGTCGACGCGAAGCGCGACTTCTACTTCCTCGAGATGAACACGAGGCTCCAGGTCGAGCACCCTGTCACCGAGATGGTTACCGGCATCGACATCGTCAAGGAGCAGATCCGTATAGCCGCAGGGGAGAAGCTTTCGATCCGCCAGGAAGACATACGCCAGACCGGGCATGCGATCGAATGCCGCGTCTACGCCGAGGACCCGGACCGCAACTTCATGCCTTGCCCCGGCCTCATCACCTCGCTGCGCACCCCCGGCGGACCCGGCGTGCGCGACGATTCGGGCGTCTTCGAAGGGTTCGAGATTCCCATCTACTACGACCCGATCATCTCCAAACTGGTCGCATGGGGAAAGGACCGGACCGAGGCGATCGCGCGGATGAAGCGTGCGCTCGGAGAATACGTCGTCACCGGCGTGAAGACGACGATCCCGTTCCACATCCGCGTGATGAACAACCGCCATTTCATCGAGGGAGGCTTCGACACGAACTTCATCGACAAGGTCTTCTTCAAGGAGGAGCAGGAGCGGAAGCTCGCACATGGGGACGTCGCCATGATCACGGCGGCCATCCAGATGTTCCTCGAAGAGCGGGAGCGGGCGATCGCGCAGAAACCCGCCGGGACCTCCGGCCCGATATCGATGTGGAAGTATTCCACACGGCCCGGCATGCGGAAAATCGGATAGGAGCGGCCATGAACTATATCGGGACGATCGGGGATAAGGAAGTGAAGGTCACCGTCCGGGAGATCGGGGTCGCCCGGTACGCCGTCACGATAGACGGGGAAGAGCACAGGGTGGACGCGCACCAGGTGCAGGACAGCGTCTGGTCCGTCCTGTACGGCGACGCATCGTTTGAAGTAGACGTGCAGGGGAAGGACGAGGAGTTCGAGGTGCTCATCGCGGGCGACTGCTACAAGTTCTCGCTTATGAACGAGCAGCGCAAGGCGATGATCCGCTCCGGCGGGAAGGGAGCGGTCGGGAAGGCGATGGTCACTTCGCCGATGCCGGGGAAAGTGGTGAAACTCCTGGTCAACGAGGGCGAGGAGGTCAAGGCGGACCAGGGGGTCATAGTAGTCGAGGCCATGAAAATGGAAAACGAGCTCAAGTCCAACATCGCCGGAAAGGTCAAGGAGATCTTCGTTAAGGAAGGCGAGGTCGTAGAGAGCGGAGCGAAGCTGCTCCTGGTGGAGTAGGGAGAAGCGATGGCTGCGGCGAAAGGGAAAAACACGGGTAACGCGCGTATCCGGGCCGCGAGGGAAGCGTGGGACAGGGAACTTCTCCAGCCCGTGCTGTCGAAATCGCCGGAACGGCGGAAGCGGTTCGAAAGTACGTCGGGCGAGGAGATCGAGCGCCTTTACACGCCGGAACATGTAGGGGAGATGGATTACCTTCGGGACCTGGGGTTCCCTGGAGCCTATCCGTACACCCGGGGCGTGCAGCCCACGATGTACCGGGGGCGGTTCTGGACGATGCGGCAGTATGCGGGCTTCGGGGACGCCTCGGAATCCAACAAGCGGTACCGCTACCTTCTCGACCACGGCCAGACCGGCCTCTCCGTGGCGTTCGACCTACCCACGCAGATGGGGTACGACTCCGACAGCGCGATGGCGGGCGGCGAGGTGGGCAAGGTCGGCGTTGCGATCGACTCGCTCGAGGACATGGAGGTCCTCTTCGACCGGATTCCGCTGGGGAAAGTGTCCACCTCGATGACGATCAACTCCACCGCCGCGATCCTCCTGGCGATGTACGTGGCGGTCGGGGAGAAGCAGGGCGTGTCCGCGGACCGGCTAAACGGCACCATCCAGAACGACATCCTCAAGGAATATATCGCCCGCGGGACCTACATTTTCCCTCCTGCTCCCTCCATGCGGGTGATCACCGATATCTTCGCATTCTGCAAGGATCACGTCCCCCGGTGGAACACGATCAGCATTTCCGGGTATCACATCCGCGAGGCGGGCTCCACCGCCGCCCAGGAGATCGCCTTCACCCTGGCCAACGGCATCGCATACGTCCAGGCCGCGATCGATGCCGGCATGACAGTAGACTCCTTCGCATCGCGCCTCGCGTTTTTCTTCAACGCCCACAATTCATTCCTGGAAGAGGTGGCAAAATACCGCGCGGCCAGGCGACTTTGGGCAAAAATAATGAAGGAAAGATTCAAGGCGAGGGATCCCCGTTCCTGGATGCTGCGGTTCCATACGCAGACCGCCGGCTCCTCCCTCACGGCGCAGCAGCCCGACAACAACATCGTCCGTGTTACCATCCAGGCGCTCTCCGCCGTTCTGGGCGGCACACAGTCGCTGCACACCAATTCCAGGGACGAGGCGCTTTCCCTCCCCACGGAGGACTCCGTACGGATCGCCCTCAGGACGCAACAGGTGATCGCGCACGAGAGCGGGGCGGGGGATACGGTAGACCCTCTCGCCGGGTCCTACTGCATCGAGGCGCTCACCTCCGGGCTGGAGCGGCAGGCGCAGGAGTACATCGGGAAAATAGACCGCATGGGCGGGGTGATCCGGGCTATCGACGCCGGCTACATCCAGAAGGAGATCCAGGATGCCGCCTACCGGTACCAGCAGGAGATCGAGCGGAAGGAAAGGATAATTGTCGGACTTAACGAGTTCGGGATCAAGGAGGAGCGGCCCGACAAGCTCCTGACCGTCGACCCGAAGATCGAGAAGAATCAGCGGAAGCGCCTCGCCGGCCTGCGCAGGAAGAGGGACGGCAAGGCGGTTTCGTCCGCGCTCGCCTCGCTCGAAAAAGCGTGCCTCGGGAAGGAAAACGTCATGACGCCGATACTTTCCGCGGTTAAGGCATACGCCACCATCGGAGAGATCTCCGACGTAATGCGCGGCGTTTTCGGAGCCTACCGGGGAAAAGTCACGGTATAAGTCGGCTTGTCCCGCCATCCGGACCTGGGTGAGAGGCGCAGATCCACCAGGAAACAACCGACCTCGGTTTCGCATCATACCTTTTCGCATTGCTAAAAAATTTGCGAAAAGGAGGGTGCGATGGGGGAGATCGCCTGGGAACGTGATTTCGACTCCGCGCTCGCCAGGGCGCGGCAAACGGGGACCCCGGTTTTCCTGGATTTCTGGTTCGACGGCTGACTCGGCTGCGCCAGGATGAATACGGGTCCGTATTCCGACGCGAAGGTCCAGAAGTTCATCCAGGAACAGTTCATCCCTTTACGAAGCCAGTGTTTCTGGGACAAGCCTACCGGGCCTATGGAGAGGTTCGGTATCAAATGGACGCCGACGTTCGTCGTTCTCGATGCCGACGGCAAGGAACATCACCGGTTCATGGGGTACGTGCCGACCGACGATCTAATATCCAACCTCGGACTCGGACTCGGAAAGATATTTTTCGACACCGACCGGATGGCGGAAGCGATCATGCAGTTCAAGACCGTCATCGAACGCCACCCGGACGCGGGTCCGGCGCCGGAAGCGGTGTTCCATCTCGGTGTCGCCGGGTACAAGCACTCCCATGAGGCGAAGGAACTGCGCCAGGCCTACGAAACATTGAAGGCGAAATATCCTCAGAGCGAGTGGACGCGTCGGGCCGAACCTTATGCCGCGATTCCGTTGTAACCCGTACCGGCGCCATCTTTCGATTGATTTCCGGGCGCTTGAAAGGCTTAATAGAGTGAACGCGCCAGAAGCGATTTTAAGCCGTTTTCACGAACGGGAGATGGATGGCGGAACGGCTCCAGCGGATCCTGGAAGAAAGCGAAGGAAGGTTCGTATCCGGACAGGATATCGGGCGCAGGCTCGGGATGTCCCGGGCGGCCATCTGGAAACAGGTACAGGGGCTTAGGCGGCGAGGCTTCGGCATTGAAGGGGCCCGGGGAGCCGGTTACCGGCTTCTCGGGCGACCCGATGAAATCGAGGAACGGGAGCTCGTTTCCCGCCTGTCCCACCCTCAATTCTGGAAGGCTTTCCAATTCTTTTCCACCACCGACAGCACGAACAGCCGGGCGCTTGACCTCGCCGGCAAGGACGCGCCGCACGGCACAGTCGTGTGCGCCGACGCGCAGACCGCGGGACGGGGCCGGCTCGGACGCAAATGGGAGTCTCCGCCCGGGACCAACCTTTACCTTTCCCTCCTGCTGCGTCCCCCTGTCGAACCGGCGCATGCTCCATGCCTCACCCTCGTGACCGCCGTGGCGCTGGCGATGGCGGTGGAAGAGGCCGCGTCTCTTGCGGCGGAGCTGAAATGGCCGAACGACCTTTACCTCGAAGGGCGGAAGGCGGCGGGGATCCTGGCCGAAACGACCGCCGAGCCCGATCGTTTGCGCCACGTGGTTATCGGCGTCGGGCTGAACGTCAATGCGGAACGATCCTCTTTTTCCGAGGATCTGCGGGCGAGGGCGACCTCCATGCGTATCGCTTCGGGCCGGGTATTCCGGCGGGTGGCGGTTCTTGCGAGCTTCCTCGATTCCTTCTCCAGGTGTTACGGTATGTTCCTCTCCCGCGGCTTCGAGGCGTTGCTGCCGGAGTGGTCCCGTAGGGATATCCTGAAAGGGAAGAAAGCCGTTTTACGGATCGGCGAACGCGCGGTTCGCGGGACCGCCGTCGGCGTGGACGGCTCCGGCATGCTCCTCTTCCGGCGGGACGGGGAAAGCCGCGCGGAGAAGGTACCCAGCGGGGAAGTGATGGAATTCGGGAGGTAACGCAGCTTGCTCCTCGTCATCGACGTCGGCAATACCCACACGGTCCTCGGCGTATACGAAGGCGACAATCTCCTCCACCACTGGCGCGTTTGGACGGACCGTGAAAAGACCAGCGACGAGTACGGGATAATGATCCGGAACCTCTACGACGGCAGTCACTTCTCTTCCAGGGAAATCCACGCGATCGCCATCGCTTCGGTCGTGCCCCCCCTTACGCCTACGATTATCGAACTCTGCGTCCAATATTTCGGGATCACCCCGCTCGTCGTCGGGCCCGGCGTAAAGACGGGAATCTCGATCAAGATGGACAACCCGAAGGAAGTGGGGGCGGACCGGATCGTGAACGCCGTGGCGGCGTTCGCGAGGCACCGGAAAGCGTGCATAGTGGTGGATTTCGGGACGGCGACGACGTTCGACTACGTTTCGGAAACGGGCGATTACATGGGAGGCGTCATCGCTCCCGGTGCGAACATCTCCGCGGAGGCGCTCTTCCGGCAGGCGTCGAAGCTGCCGAGGGTCGAGATCGCCAAACCACAGACGGTGATCGGGAAGAACACCGTGGCTGCGATGCAGTCGGGGATCTTCTTCGGATACGTCTCGCTCGTCGAGGGGATAATAGACCGCATGAAACGGGAAATCCGGCAGGATACCCTCGTTCTCGCCACGGGGGGGCTGGCACGGACCATCGCGTCCGAGTCCTCCAAAATCCACGTTATCGACGAGAATTTGACGCTCGACGGCCTGCGTATAATATACGAAAGAAACCTTGCGCCCGGCGGCTGAGCGGGCGGGGAAACGATCGCCAGGGAGGAGGTACCAGGGGAATTGGACATCCATCAACTGCGAAACATCGGCATCATCGCGCACGGAGGCGCGGGGAAGACCAGTCTGGCGGAGGCGCTCCTTTTCAACGCGAAAGCCACCGACCGGATGGGGCGCGTGGACGACGGCAGCTCCAACTTCGACTACGACCCCGAAGAAATCCGCCGGAAGATCACCATCAGCACCTCCTTCCACCATTATTCATGGAACAAGGTGGAGGTTACGGTAGCGGACACGCCGGGGTACATCAATTTCGAGGCCGACACGCGCGCCTGCCTGCGCGTGCTGGACGGCGCGGTCCTGCTGGTGAACGCCGTTTCGGGCGTCGAGGTGCAGACCGAGAAAATGTGGAAGTTCGCGAGCGAGCTTGACGTGCCGGTCATTGCGTTCGTTTCGAGGATGGACCGGGAGCGCGCGGATTTCGACAAGGCGCTGGAAGAAATCTCCGGCATCCTGAAGGTCAACGCGGTCCCGGTTCAGCTTCCGATCGGCAAGGAGGCCGGGTTCAAGGGCGTGGTGGACCTGTTCCGGATGAAGGCGCTCGCGTACCGGGGAGACTCCGGCGAGTTCGAGGTTGCCGATATTCCGGGGGACATGAAGGATGCCGCCGCAAAGGCGCGCGAGAAGCTGGTCGAGGCCTCGACGGAATCCGACGACGCGCTGCTCGAGAAGTACCTCGAAGGAACGGATCTCACCGAAGAGGAGATCCGGAAAGGGTTCGCCGAAGGGGTGCGGACGAGGAAGTTCCTCCCGGTGCTCTGCGGCTCCGCCATCCGCAATATCGCGATACAGCCGCTGCTGGACATGATCAATTACGCGCTGCCTGATCCCTCCTACCGCAAGGAGGTGAAGGGCACCAACCCCAGGAACAAGGAAGCGGCCTCACGTCCCATCGCGGAGAAGGCTCCTTTCTCGGCGCAGGTTTTCAAGACGCTGGCCGACCCTTACGCCGGGAAGCTTTCCATCTTCAAGATCTTTTCCGGGACCCTGACCCCGGAAATGGCGCCGCTGAACTCCAGCAAGGATGCGTCGGAGCGCATCGGGCAGATCCTGCGGATCGAGGGGAAGAAGCAGAAGCCCGTCGGCTCGGCTTCCGCGGGAGAGATCGTGGCGGTCGCGAAGTTCAAGGAAACGGTCACCGGCGATACGCTCTGCGATCCGAAAAACCCGGTTGTGTTCCCCCGCCCCTCCGTGGTGGAGCCGGTCATCTCCTTCGCGATCCGGCCGAAGACCCGCAACGACGAGGACAAGCTGGGGACGTCCCTGGCGAGGATGATCGAGGAGGACCCCACGATCCGGTTCCGCAAGGAAGCGCAGACCCGCGAGTTCATCCTGGCGGGGATGGGGGAGACTCATCTCGAAGTGGCCGTGGAGAAGCTGAAGCGCCAGTACGGCGTGGAGGTGGAGCTGCGCACGCCGAAGATCCCGTACCTCGAAACGATCAAGGGGAAGGCGGAAGCGCAGGGGAAGCACAAGAAGCAGACCGGCGGGCGCGGGCAGTACGGCGACTGCTGGATACGGATAGAGCCGCAGCCCCGGGGGAAGGGGTTCGAGTACGTCGACGCGATCGTCGGAGGCTCGATTCCCCGCCAGTACATCCCCGCGGTGGAAAAGGGGGTCGTGGATCGGCTGAGCAAGGGGGTCATCGCCGGATATCCGGTGGTCGATGTCAAGGTCACGGTATTCGACGGATCGTTCCACACGGTCGACTCCTCGGAAATGGCGTTCAAGATCGCCGGATCGATGGCGTTCAAAAAGGCGGCGCTCGACGCGAAGCCGATTCTCCTGGAGCCCATCGTCGAAATGGAGGTCGTGGTCCCCGAGGAGAACGTAGGGGACATTATCGGCGACCTGAACGGACGGCGGGGGCGCGTGCTGGGCGTGGAGGCCCACGGGAAGAGCCAGGTCGTCAAGGTGCAGGTCCCGCTGGCGGAAGTGCTGCGGTATTCCTCCGACCTGCGTTCGATCACATCCGGGCGCGGGCAGTTCACCATGGCGGTTTCCCACTACGAGGAAATCCCGGCGGTCATAGCGGACAAGGTCATAGCCGAAGCGAAGAAGGAACTGGGTAAAGAAGAAGAAGAGGAGTGATGGAAGGCGAGGGCTGGAGCGGAGCCGGGAGCCTGACGGAAGACCATCCCGTCACGGAGACCGTGCGTCAATCGCTCCAGCTCTACATCTCGGGGCTTCCCGTCCCGAAAAAGGTCGAACTCGCGGTCAAGGGGAACAAGGAGGTAAGGCAGATTCTTTCGCGGGATCCGAACAAACTCGTCGCAAGGGCGGTCTTCGGCAGCCCGCGGCTGTCCCAACCCGACGTGGTGGAGTATGTACAATCGCCGTTGACGAACGAAGACCTGCTTCGGGAAATCGGCCAGCACAAGGAATGGATGAGCAACCCGCTGGTTCTCAGGGCCATCGTCTCGAATCCCCGGACGCCCGTGCCGGTTGCGATGCGGCACCTGCCCCGCCTTTCGGTGCAGGAACTGAACCTGCTTACCAGGAACCGTAATGTCCACGCGTTGGTGCGCAGAGAGGCGAAGCGGCTGGCCGTTCGCCACCGCTGACGGAAGGACCGGAGAGACGGCATGGCACTCTTCAATTACGCTACCAGGGAATTGAGCGCGAAGATCGTCTATTACGGGCCCGGCCTCTCCGGCAAGACCACCAATATCGACATGGTGCACCGCCTTCTCCGCCCCGAGCAGAAGGGAAGGCTCATCTCCCTGCCGACGGAAACCGACAGGACGCTGTTCTTCGATTTCCTCCCGGTGGACCTCGGGCAGATCCGGGGGTTCAAGGTGAGGTTTCACCTCTATACGGTTCCGGGTCAGGTGTTCTACAACGCGACGCGCCGCCTCGTCCTGCAGGGAGTGGACGGCATCGTCTTCGTGGCGGACTCCCAGGCCGAGATGGCGCAGAGCAACGAGGAGAGCCTGAAGAACCTGGTCGAAAACCTTGTCGGCTACGGCAGGAAGATCGAGGACATCCCCTTCGTAATGCAGTACAACAAGCGCGACCTCCGCAACATCTCTTCGGTGGCGGAGATGAACGCCAGGCTCAACGCCATGAACGTTCCGGTGGTCGAGGGCATCGCGAAGGACGGAGTGGGAGTGTCGGAGACGCTGGTGGCGATCTCGCGGATGGTCTTTTCCCACCTTCGGAAGACGCTGCTCCTTCCGGGCGAGGCGGCGGAGAAGGAAGAGTCCGGTAAGATTACCGAAGCAGGCATCGGGAAATCTTTCCAACCGAAGGAGGAACCCCTGGAGGAGATTTCCGAAGTGGAGGAGATCCAGGAGGTCCAGGCGGAAAGGGAGACGGCAGTAACGACGGAAACCGCCGAGACCCGGGAGACCGTGGAACACGATGAGGCGGTAATGCCGGAACCCGTGGAATCGTTACCGGAGGAATTCGTGATTCTGCCGACCGCGCCCCCGGTCGTCGAAGAGGAAGCCCCGGCCGAGGAGGAGGCTTCCGCAGCCGTCCCGGAAGAGATCGAGATCGAGATCCCCGAGCGGGCGCAGGAGGCGGCCCCTTCGAATGAGATGGCGGCCCGGATTTCCGTCGAGCCGGAAGGCGGTTCGCTGACATTCCTGAATTTCGAAACGCCGTTCCTTTCGCCGGAAGGACATGCCGTTATCCCCGCGGCGTTCATGGACGATTCCGGGAATATCGTGCGTGTGCGCATTCGCATAGCCATGGAGGAGCGGAAATAGGATGCCGGACGGCTTCGTGAAGAAGGCGGGAGAGATCCTGCGGTCCGGAAAGCCGATCGAGGACCGGCTTCGGGAGTTCACGGCGGAGACCGCATCCCACTTGTCCGGCGCCGTGGCCTCCGTGCTCCTGTTCGACAGGGATTCCGAGGACTTTTTCCTGAGGGCGACGACCCTCCGCTACGCGCCGTCGCCCGAAATCGTACATTTCTCTTCGGCCGGCACGCTCGAAGAGCTGGCCCTCCGGGAGCGGCGTGTCGTTTCCCTTTCGGAGATCGGCCGGTCGTCGGAGAGCCGCCTGCGAGGCGACCTGATCCTCTTTCCACTGATCTACGCGGACGAGCCGCAGGGCGTCCTTGCGGTCCAGTCGGCGTCGGCCGGCGGAATCGCTCCGGCGCAGGCGCAGATATTGGGCGAGGCGGCGACTCTCCTTGCGGACGCGGTAGGCGTTTCATTGCGCGAGGAATCGGCCGCCCTCCGGATGACGAAAATCGCGGCCATCAACGAGGCGGGCATCAACATCATTTCCACGCTGGACCTCCAGCGGCTGCTGAAACTTGTCGCGACTTCTGCGTGCCTCATCATGGAGGCCGAATCGTGCGTCATAAGGTTGAGGGATCCGCAAACCGGCAAGTACGCCATCCGCGAGTTTTACGGGATGAAGGAGGAAAGCGACCAGCGGGATCTATTCCGGATGGACACGAAGGCGGTCACCGAGATCCTGAAAGGGGCTCCATCGCTGCTCGTCAGGGATGTGGCGGCGGACGACAAGTGGAAGGAGTTCGCCGGGATCGCCCGCACGCTTGTCTGCTTCCCCCTGCGCTGCGACGGGACCGTGATCGGCACCTTGTCCATTTTCGACAAGTTCCCGCACAAGACGTTCTACCCCGCGTCGTTCAACGGCGACGACGTCGGGACGCTCGGGAAGTTCATGCGGTACGTCGAGAAGGCGGTAAACAACGCCATCGTCTTCGAACGGAACGACCGCCTGAGGAACCTCGATGACGTCACCGGATTGCCGACCCTGAAATATTTCCAGGATCGGCTTCTTCACGAGCTTTCCCGCGCGAAGCGTTTCAAGCGCAGGCTCGTGCTGATGATATGCGAAGCGGCGCCCCTGGTTCCCGGCAGGAAGTCCGCGGAGCCGTACGGTGGAGAGCCGATCGCAATACGTCTGGCGTCGGTTTTGAAAAAAACCCTCCGGGAGTACGACGTGGTTGCCCGGATCAGCGAGTGGAAGTTCGCGATGATCCTTCCCGAAGCCGAGGACGGCAGGATGAGCGCCATCCCCCGCATCAAGAAGGCCATGCACGCAGAGGTGGATGAGATCCGCAAACGCGTCCCGGACATCCGCGTCGACCTTCGATTCGGGCACGCCTCCTATCCGGAAGACGGAGACGACCACGAGAAGCTGATCTTCCGGTCGAATCTCCTCAAAATGTAATGGAAACGAATCGAGGCATGGTAGCGGCGGTTTCGGTGAGCTCCCGCAAAGGGGAGAAGAAGTCACCGGTCTCCTCGGTGGTCCTGGTAGAAGAACACGGCGTGAGGGACGATGCCCACGCCGGCCCGGGCCATCGCCAGGTGAGCCTGCTGGCCTCGGAGAGCATCGGGAAGATGCGTGCGAAGGGATTATCCGTAGGGCCGGGAGATTTCGCGGAGAACATCACGGTGGAAGGTTTCGACCTGCTCCAGGCCAAGGTGGGGGACAGGATCCGCGTAGGCGAGGCCCTGCTCGAAATTTCGCAGATCGGGAAGGAATGCCATACGCGCTGCGCGATCTACTTCCAGGCGGGAGACTGTGTTATGCCCCGCGAAGGCGTGTTCGCGCGGGTGATCCGGGGAGGAAAGGTAGCCCCCGGCGATGAAGTGCGGAAGGAGGAGGAGCCGTGATCCGCGCCGCAGTGGTGACCGTATCCGACAGGTCCTTCCGTAAAGAGAGGGCCGACGCTTCCGGGCCTGTGGTCGCCGAGATCCTGGCGCGCATGCCGGCGACGATCGTGCAGCGGGTCGTCATCCCCGACGAGCAGCCGTACATCCGCAGGGCTCTCTGCCATTTCGCCGATGCCCTCGGATTGGACCTGGTGGTCACCACGGGAGGAACCGGCGTCGATCCCCGCGACGTCACACCCGATGCGACGCGCGGCGTGATAGATCGCGAAATACCCGGGATGTCGGAGGTCATGCGGGCCGAAAGTCAGAAAAAAGTGCCAACAGCAATGCTTTCGCGCGCGCTGGCCGGCATACGCGGCAAGACCCTGATCGTCAACCTGCCCGGCAGCCCCGGCGGCGCCAGGGAAAACCTCGAGTCCATCATGCCCGCCATTCCCCACGCCATCGGCAAGATCCGCGGCGACGGCGGCGACTGCGCGCGTTAACACTCCACATGAAAGCCCCATAACCAATCTTTTTCGTTTCTTTCTCTGGATGGGACATTCACCCAGAACGTCACTAACGGGAACCGGGCTGGCAATAACACAGTTGATCCCGCGATCATCCAGGGCGGGCGATGCTTCAGAACAGACTACGCCAACGCCGCGTGCTTCGCCGTGCGCAGCACCGGTCTCCGTGCTCGCGCTTAACCCGCAATTCTCACCACGCTTCTGCTGCTGCTGCGGATCCGGCCATGTCTACTGCGTTGCGCTCGGTCGGGCTCCTCGACGTAGTGTCAACTACGCCTGCGTCACCCTCGGTCGCGACGCCTTGTAGCCATACCCGTCTCCACCGCCTCGCGACGAACCGTGGTGAGAAATGCGGGATAAGGCCCCTCTGTCGGGGGGCTCCGCATACTGCGCGCGGGGCCCGCGCAGCCTTCTGCGCAGCCTTCTTGCGTAAGTCCCAAAATGGGACTATACTCCGTTCATGCGGGTCATCGCTCTCTCGACGCTGAAGAAGTTCTGGGACGATGCCCCGGCCTTCATGGACGCCCGAGAGCCGGCCTTGGCGTGGTACCGGCATGTCCTGAAGGCGGACTGGGCTTCCCCGGCGGACGTGAAGAGGGACTTCGCGAAGGCGAGCATCCTCAAGAGCGGGCGGGTCGTCTTCAACATCGCCGGTAACAAGTACCGGGTCGTTGTCTGGATCAACTACCCGTACCGGATCGTCTATGTACGGTTCATCGGGACGCACGCACAGTACGACGCGATCGACGCGCAAACGGTGTGAAGGGAGAAGGAGCCATGGACATCCGGCCTATCAGGACCAAAGCGGACTACCGGCGGACGTTAAAAGAAATAGAGACGCTCATGGACGCCGCTCCGCACAGCGTGAAGGGGGAGCGTCTCGACGTTCTGGTCGCACTGGTCGAGGCGTATGAGAGGAAGCATTACCCGCTGGAGCTACCCGATCCGGTCGAGGCGATCAAGTTCCGGATGGAGCAGCTGGGACTAACCCCCAAAGACCTGGAGCCGATGATCGGCCGGCGCAACCGCGTGTACGAGGTGTTGAACCGGAAGCGTCCGTTGACGATGAAGATGGCCTGGCGACTCCACTGCGAACTTGGCATTCCGGCCGAGAGCCTGATTCGGCCACCAGCGGATTACAGGGCGGCGTGACACGCCTGTCGCCGGCCGGTGCGCCGTTACGTTGAGAACTTCCATCTTCCTCCTTAAAGGGTAACGAGTTTAATTTGTATGTATATTCCAGAAACGACTCGGTGCACTACGTGGATAGGCAAGGAGTTGATAAGGTTACAGTTGTTTTAGGTTCGGTTGGTTATATAACAAATACTGCCGTGGCCGCAGAACCAGTCACTCACTGCTCCTGCCGGAATAAGGGGAGTCCATTCATCGATGCGGATCCGCGGCGACGGCGGCGACCATTGCCAGGGGGAAATGAAATTGGTATTTGTTAAAGGAGTTCCGAATCGGGCAGTTGGCCGCTTGCGATTCCGCCTTCGTTCATAGAACCGGTACGATAACCTTTGAGGTCCACGGAGACGTAGAGGAAGCCGTTCCGGCGGAAACCCTCATGTACGGCGTTAGATATTTTCTCCTCGAACAGGCGAGGGATCTCGTCCGTTCCCACCTCGATTCGGGCGACCGTCCCGTGGACACGGACGCGGAACTGGCGGAAACCGAAGCCGCGCAGGATCTCCTCGCACGCCTCGACGCGTTGCAACGCTTCACCTGTGATCCCGGTCCCGTAAGGGAAGCGGGAAGAGAGGCATGCGAACGACCCTTTCGACGCGGTCGGAAGGTCGAACCGGCGGCTTAAGGTCCGGATCTCCTCCTTCCCGATCCCGTTCTCCAGCAATGGGCTGCGGACGCCCAGCTCCTTCGCGGCACGGCGGCCGGGACGGTAGTCGTTCAGGTCGTCGGTGTTGGAGCCGTCGCAAACGACGGCGAGCCCTTCCTCGCGCGCGATCCCGGCGAGGATCCCGAACAGTTCCTTCTTGCAGTGGTAGCACCGGTCCGGCGGGTTGGAGGAAAAACCGGGTATCTCCAGTTCGTTCGATTCCACGAACCGATGTGGGACATCCCATTCCAGGGCGATCCTTTCCGCCTCGTCCCGCTCCGATTTCGGGTAAGTCGGGGAAGTGGCGGTTACGGCCAATACGCGGTTTCCGAGCGCGGTGCGGGCGGCGTGCAGGAGAAACGTGCTGTCGACGCCGCCGCTGAAGGCGATCACTGCGGAGCCCATCTCCCGCAGAGATGCGAGCAGCGATTCCCACTTCGCTTCCGGGGTCCCGGCCGGGGTCTCTTTCTGCGGATTTTCAGGAGAGGAGCGCATTTTCCATCCCGGAGAAGTCGGGATCGGCGGGCAGGAATATCTCGCGTTCAGTTCCGCCTGCCACTTCGCGCACGCGGAATGGCGGCTGCGATCCCGGCTTGCAGTACCTCGTGAAGATTCGGGAGAGAATGCCCAGGGGCGCTTCCCCGCCCTTGCCGTTAACCCCTACGGACGGCCCCGGGAAACCTTCCGCGATGTAGACGCGCAGCTTCCCCCGTCCGAGCGCTTCCAGTTTCCGGTTTTCCGCCTCGTCCCTCCCCACGATGACCTTCTCTCCGCCGGGCATCCGGAAATGGCGCCCGACCTTCAGCAGGTTCAGGTCAGTCATGTCCGGCGAAGGGGAGTGTTCGAGCAAGTCCCTTACCTTGATGGAAAAGGTCTTGTCGGTCAGGAGGCAGCCTCCCGCCGGGCAGGGGTAATCGGAGATGCGCCATTCCTCCGCGAGCCGGATTTGCTCCTTCCTGGAACGGCCCACGATCGCGAGGAGCTTCTCACGGTCGACCCATCCTTCCCGTTCCGGAAGAGTCGGCTCCAGTTGGCGGGCCGACAAGGGGCGGAGGACGATATCCGCACATCCGCTGTATTTCTCGATGACCCGCATGGCGTCGGAGCGCTGGGACATCGGGCGCTGTCCCACGACCTCGCCCGTAACGAGGAACGATGCGCCGATCTCCTCCATGTATTCCCGGCTTTTCCGGAAGGTGAATATGCGGCAGTCGACGCACGGGTTCATGGCCGATCCGCGCCCATGCTTCGGGTTCCTGACGATTTCGATGTACTCCGTACCCTTGGAGACGGTACGTACGGGCATCCCCATCCGTGCAGCCGCAATCTGCGCCTGTGAATGACAACCGGCCGATGCCGCGCCCCGCGTGCAAGTGCAGAAGGGCGAGGTGAAATGGATCGCGAACAGCTCGATTCCCTGGTCGACCATCATCTTCGCGGCGAGCGTGCTGTCCAGTCCTCCCGACAGCAGCATCACCCCGCGTGAGTTTTTACGTTCTGCGGCCATGCTCATGTCGCGCAGCTCCGTTCCAGCGAGTAGTCAAGTGCCGAAAGCGGTGCGCGGATCCGGGGGGAATCGCCGCAGGAGGGACAGGCCGGGTCCCTGTGCACCGAAAGTTTCGTTACGGTCGCTTCGAGCGTATCGATGACCAGCAGTCTTCCGGACAGCGGGTCGCCGATTCCGAGCAGGATTTTCAGCGCCTCCGCCGCCTGCCAGGAGCCGATGACTCCCGCCGCCGCGCCGAGGATTCCCGATTCGGAGCAGTTAGGCGCGTCCTTGCGGGGAGGTATTTCGGGGAGAAGGCAACGAAGGCACGGACCGCGCCCGGGGATCACGGAAAGGATCTGCCCGCCGAACCTCAATGCTCCCGCGTGGACGAGGGGGACCTTCGAAAGAAGGGCGGCGTCGTTGCAAAGGTATTTCGTCGGGAAATTGTCGCTGCCGTCGATAGCCACGTCGTAGCGCGTAAAAATGTCCAGGGCGTTCGCCGGCGTCAACGCCTCTTCATGCGTTTCCACCCGGAGATCGGATCGGAACTCCCGCAACGATTCCGCGGCTGATGCAGTTTTCGCCCGCCCCACCGCGGTTTCCCGATGGATCCACTGGCGGTTCAGGTTCGACAGATCCACCCTGTCTCCGTCGATGATTCCGATACGGCCCACTCCGGCCGACGCGAGATAGAGAAGAGCGGGCGAGCCGAGGCCGCCGGCGCCGACCACGAGCGCCGAGGACGAGAAAAGCTTTTCCTGACCGGACGGACCGATCTCCTCCAGGAGGATATTACGGCTGTATCGAAGGATGTCTTGGTCTGTCCACGCCATCGCGCTATTATATCTTAATTTGCCCGGCGCCCCTCGCAGCGGAAGTTCGTTTAAAGAGGAGGCCATGGGGTATCGCCGCCAAAGGGGGGGTCCGTTGCCGATCGATGTCGCTCCCATCCGGAAGGCCGAGTTTCCGGTGACGGAGAAGTTCATTTACCTGAATCACGCAGGGGTTTCTCCCATACCTGCGCGCACCGCGGAAGCGGGCGCGCGAATTCTCTTCCGGTTTCGCGACGAGGGTGCGTTCCGCCTACGGCAGTGGCAGGATATCGCGGAGGAGACCCGCAGCCGTTTCGCACGGCTGATCGGCGCGTCTCCGGAAGAGATCGCCTTCATCAAGAACACTTCGGAAGGCCTTTCCTTCATCGCGGCCGGGTTCCCCTGGAAGGAAGGGGACAACCTGGTCATCGCGAACGTCGAATTCCCCTCGAACGTCTACCCGTGGCTCCGCCTGCGCTCGCGGAACGTGGAGGTGCGGATGGTCGCCGCCCGGGAAGGGCGTATCCGCAAGGAGGACCTTTTCGCCGCATGCGACGGCAAGACGAGGCTGATCTCCATATCGTCCGTCGAGTTCGCCAACGGCTACCGGAACGACCTTCCTTCCATCGGGGAGTTCTGCCAGAAGAAGGGGATCTTCTTTTGCGTGGATGCGATCCAGAGCCTGGGCGTCCTGCCGATCGACGTCCGGTCCTACGGGATCGACTCCCTTTCCGCCGACGGGCACAAGTGGTTGCTTGCGCCGGAGGGAGTCGGGGGGTTCTATATCTCGAAGGAAGTGATGGAGATGGTGGAGCCGGTCGTGCTGGGATGGCATTCCGTGCAGAACCGGTTCGATTTCGAGAACTACGATTTCCGCCTCGCGATGGATGCGCGCCGTTTCGAGCCGGGCAGCTTCAACACGGTAGGGATCGCGGCGTTCAATGCGTCGCTCGACCTGCTGCTCTCCGTCGGCACCGACAGGATATGGGAGCGGGTCCGCAGGCTGACGGACGGGACAATCGAAAACGCCCTTCGGCTCGGATACGAGATCCTCTCCCCGCGGAATCCGGAGGAACGATCCGGCATCGTTACCTTCAGAATTCCGGGTGCAGACCCGCAAGCCCTCTGGAAATCGCTGCACGCCAGGAACGCCGTGTGCTCGCCGAGAGCGGGAGGAATCAGGGTTTCGCCGCACTTCTACAACACACCCGAGGAGATCTCGCGGTTTTTCGAGATGATCCGGGAGGAAACGGCCCGCGCGTGACGGCGCGGACCCAGGGAGGCGCCGCAGGGACATGAGTACAGAGCCCCGCGAAAAGATCCTGATGGTCGACGACGATCCGCGGGTCGTCGACGCGGTGGGAGTTTATCTCAAGGAGAAGGGGTTCCGGTTCACGGGAACTTTCAACGGAGAGGAAGGCGTCAAGAAGGCGAAGGAACTGCGGCCGGATCTCGTGATTCTCGACCTCCAGATGCCCGGCATCGACGGCGTGGAGACATGCGCCTTGCTGAAAAACGATCCTTCCACCGCACGGATACCCGTGGTCGTGTTCACTGCGTACGCGGACAGGGATTCGAAGATCAAGGCGCTCCAGGCGGGCGCCGCCGACTTCCTCGGGAAACCGGTGGATTTCACCGAGCTTCTCGTGCGCGTGGAAAACATACTGAAAGTCAAGAAGTACCAGGATTTCCTCGAGGAGCACAGCAGGATCCTCGAATCGCGGATCGAGGAGAGGACAAGGCAATTAAAGGCGGCGGTCCTCGATACCGCCCAGCGGCTGACGCTGGCCTCCGAGTACCGGGACGTAGACACGTACAATCATGTAAAGCGGATCGGCATCTATTCCGAGGTGGTCGCCAGGGAGCTCGGATTCAACGACGAGGCGGCGGAGATCATCGCAAACGCCAGCCCGATGCACGACATAGGAAAGGTCGGCATCTCCGATTCGATCCTCCTCAAAAAAGGGGAGCTGACGAAAGAGGAATTCGAGGTCATCAAGACGCACACCACGATCGGTGCGCGGATATTGCGCGGGTCGAGCAGCCCCTACCTCAAGATGGCCGAGATTATCGCACTGACACACCACGAACATTGGGACGGCAGCGGGTATCCGCAGGGACTGAAAGGGGAGGAAATCCCGATCGAAGGCCGTATCGTCAACCTCGTCGACATGTACGACGCCTTGCGGAGCAAGCGGCCGTACAAGCCTTCCTTCAATCACGAAAACGCCGTACACCTCGTCTCCGGCAACGGACCCGTCATTCGGCCCGAGCACATCGACCCTAAGCTCCGCCAGGCCTTCATTCGCTGCGCTGACAAATTCCGCGCGATCTTCGAGGAAAACCCGGGGTTGTAAATGGATTTCCCCGCTCCCTGCAGGGAGCGTCAGCGAACCTGCACAGGCCGGTTGCTTTCCCGTGCGATAAGGGCGGCGCCGAGCGCGCCTGCAAGTTGAGGTTCCCGGGGAACGAGCAACTTCAAGCCGAACCTTGCTTCGAGCGCTTTTCTGGCAGCGGGATTTTTCGCGACGCCTCCCGTCATGACGGCGGGTGAAACGCAACCGACCCGTTCGGCGAGCGCGGCGATCCGGTCCGCAATGGCAAGGTGAACTCCCCACGCGATGTCCTCCGGGGCGGCGCCGGACGCGATGAGCGAGATCACCTCCGACTCCGCGAACACCGTGCACATGGAACTTACGGACAGCGCCTTGCGGGATTTGAGCGACCGGGCGCCCATCTCTTCCAGGTCCATCTCCAGCGTGCGCGCCATAACTTCCAGGAACCTGCCTGTGCCCGCGGCGCACTTGTCGTTCATCGCGAAGTCGGCCACCTTTCCATCGGGTGCGATGCGGATGACCTTGCTGTCCTGCCCGCCGATGTCCAGCACCGTGGCCGCTTTGGGGAAGAGGCGCCGGGCGCCGCGCGCATGGCATGTTATTTCGGTGACCGCCGTGTCTGCGCCCTCGACCGAATCCCGGCCGTAGCCCGTCGATACGAGGAAGGCGATGTTCTTCCGTGTTCCCCCGGCAGCTGCAAGCGCGCGGGTAAGCGATTCCTCGACAGCTTTGCGCGTAGAGGCGCCCGTGGCGATGATGGATTGGCCCGCTACCTTCCCTTTTCCGTCGAGGAGGACGACGTCGGTGGAGAGGGATCCTACATCGATCCCCCCGAAAAGAGTTTTTCCCGATTTCACAGCGTCCTTAACACGTACTTCCGGCAGCCGAGCCCCAACTCTTCTCCGTAGGAAAGCTGGACCGTCCAGTCGATCAACGGATGGGTTTCCCGGAAGGGGTCCCTGCCGGCCGTCTTCAGCACGAGGTCCGCGCACGCCTGGTCGATGGCGACCGGGTCGGCGGAGGCCAGGATTCCCACATCCGGGGCGATCGGCCGGTCGCTGTTGCCGTAGCAGTCGCAGAACGGGGAGATCTGGGTTATGAACGAAAGGAACAGGGAGGAGTCCCTTTTACCCCGCATGGCTCCCAGGGCGTGTTCCACGGTTTTCTTCTGCACCAAAGGCGCCGCCTCGTCCCAGTCGATCTTAACGGTGTGCTCCGGACAGACGACGATGCAGTCCGCGCATCCGATGCACTCTTTAGGATCGATGAGGGCTTTTTCCGAGACGACAGTGACGGCCCCGGACGGGCAATGCGCCACGCATGTGCCGCATGCTGAGCAACCCGAGGGATCGACGAAAGGAGCGACGGTTGAGTGCTGGACGAGCTTGCCCGACCTGGAGGCGCAGCCCATACCCAGGTTTTTGATCGCTCCGCCGAAGCCGCAGAGTTCGTGTCCCTTGAAATGCGTCAGCGTGACCATGGAGTCCGCGTTCACGATTTCCGTCCCGATGGATACCTCGCGAAGCATGCCCCCCTCGATGGGAACCTTTATGGCGCTTTCCCCCCGCAGGCCGTCGGCGATGACGATCGGCGCATCGGCGACGGAGTAAGCGAAGCCGTTCGCGATAGCGGTCCTCAAGTGATCTACAGCGTTGCTCCTTCCCCCAAGATAAAGAGTGTTCGTATCGGTAAGGAATGGCTTCGCTCCGGTCGCGGCGATTTCCTCGACAGCCTTGCGCACAAAAATCGGCCGCAGAAACGCGGTGTTTCCCTTTTCGCCGAAATGGAGTTTGACCGCCGTCAAGTCACCGGGCGCGATTCGTTCGGCAAGACCGGCTGCGCGCAGCAACTCCCCCGTCTTGTCGAGAAGGTTCCTGCCCGGCTTCGTGGAGAGGTCCGTGAACCATACTGTCGACTGCATGCAGAACCCCCGCATTGACGGATCGGCAATCGGGCATTATAATACATTATTCAATGATGCATCACGACACTTCCCGATACTCCTCGGAGGGCTGCGTCCTATGAGTTTCAAGGTGGGGGATATGGCCGTTTATCCGGCCCACGGCGTCGGTGTCATCCAATCCATAGAGACGAAGTCGATTTCCGGGGGAACGAAAGAATCCTTTTTCGTTCTGCGCATTCTGGACACC
The DNA here is from genome assembly GCA_016218975.1 of Deltaproteobacteria bacterium. NCBI lineage: Bacteria > Pseudomonadati > Myxococcota > Myxococcia > Deltaproteobacteria bacterium. The sequence continues at coordinate 45,970 of JACRCO010000009.1, read as the reverse complement.
GGCATCACCATCTTGGTCCCGGTGAACAACACGGACCAGGTGGGCCTGCGCCGCATCATGGACGCCCGTGCGGTCACCTCGGTCTACAAGATATTGAAAGACCGGGAGATCGACGTCGAGCCCAAGCCCTGGAACCGGCGCTACCGCCAGTACATGGACAAGCTGAAATCCGGCTCCCCGTTCGAAATCGCCGAGGTCCTTCGCAACCTGCTGCTCCTCAAGGGGGAAAAAGCCCTCTCGTTCGGGGAGCGGAAGATGCTGGACACGGCCCGATCCCTCCTCGTCAAGGAAATTTCCCTCGCCAAGGCCACGACGGAGGAAGCCGTGGAGGCGGACTTGCGCCGCTTCCTGAACCTGTAGGCCCGAAACAAACTTTGGCGCATGAGGATTCACCGGTTGCCTGCTCTCCGGGGGCGCGATGGCTGAAGTCGTAGCCATTATCGTCGCCGGCGGGGCGGGGAAGCGGATGGGCGGTGATGCGCCGAAGCAGTTTCTCCGCATCGGTGGGCGCCCGATACTGGACCTTGCTATTTCGGCCATTGCGGCGTCGCCTCTCATTGATGGGATCGTCCTGGCCCTACCTCATTCGCAGTCCGAAGAGGTGAAGGAGTCGTATCGCGCACGCCCGAAAGTTCTCCAAGTTATCGACGGCGGTGAGGAGCGGCAGGATTCGGTCGAAAACGCCCTTGCCGCCGTACCGCCCGAGACCGAAATAATACTCGTCCACGACGCGGTCCGCCCTTTCGCCTCCCGGGAATTGCTGGAACTTTGCGTAACCCGCGCCAGGGAGCACGGCGCGGTCGTTCCGGTCGTCCCTCTGCGCGACACGGTCAAGATGTGGGACCTGGGAGGAAAAACCCTCGCCACCGTGGACCGGTCGCTCCTCTTCCGCGCCCAGACCCCGCAGGCGTTCCGGGCCGATATTCTGCGGAATGCATTCGAAAAAGCGAAGGCTTGCGGCCGCAAGGCGACCGACGATGCTTCGATCGTGGAAGCGGCAGGGTACCAGGTGACGCCGATTCCCGGGGAGGAAGGGAATATCAAGATCACAGTCCCCGAGGATCTCCGGATGGCGAGGGGACTGCTCGGAGAATCGCCGGATTTCCGCATCGGGCTCGGAGGGGACGCTCATCGGCTCGTGGAGGGGCGCGAACTGTGGCTGGGTGGAATCCGCGTCGAATATCCCAGGGGGCTCCTGGGCCACTCGGACGGGGACGTCCTGCTGCACGCGATCGCAGACGCGATTTACGGCGCCCTGGGCGACCGGGACATCGGCCACCACTTTCCGCCCGGCAGGGATGAGACGAAAGGGATATCCAGCCGCACCATCCTGGAACATGCGCGCGGAAGGATGGACGAACTCGGCTTTTCGCTCGTGGGGCTCGACGCGGTCGTGGTCTGCGAGGAACCGAAGATCGCTCCGATCGCATCAGCGCTGCGGGAATCCATCGCCGGGATGCTTTCCGTTTCCGGCGAAAGGATAAGTCTTAAGGGCAAGACCACGGAGGGTATGGGTTTCGAAGGAAGGAAGGAAGGTATTTCGGCGTGGGCGGTGGCGCTCCTTCAGGGAACCGCGCCGCAACAAACATCCGAAGGGACTATCGGGTAAATGGCGCTGACCGTCTTCAACACGATGGGAAACCGGAAGGAGCCGTTCGAGCCTCTTACGCCGGGAAATGTGAAGATGTACGTCTGCGGTGTTACGGTTTACGACCTATGCCACATCGGGCACGCGCGCGCCAACGTCGTGTTCGACATCATCGTGCGCTACCTGCGGTTCCGCGGATACGGGGTCACCTTCGCGCGGAACTTCACCGACATCGACGACAAGATCATCAAGCGGGCGAACCGTGAAGGGGTAACAAGCGAGGAGATCGCGAAGAGATTTATAGCCGAGTTCTACCGCGACTTCGACCGGATGGGGCTGCTGCGCCCGGACGTGGAGCCGCGCGCGACGGAGCACATCCCGGAGATCGTGGACCTTGTAAGCAGGCTGGTGGCAGCGGGGAAGGCGTATGCGGTCGCCGGGGACGTCTACTATTCCGTCAAGGGTTTCGCCGGTTACGGAAAACTGTCGGGGAAGAATACAGACGATCTATTGTCCGGCGCGCGTGTGGACGTGGACGAGCGGAAGCAGGACCCGCTCGACTTCGCGTTGTGGAAGTCGTCGAAGCCCGGGGAGCCCGCCTGGAACAGCCCCTGGGGGCCGGGACGCCCCGGATGGCATATCGAGTGCTCGGCGATGGCGATGAAACACCTGGGGACGACGCTCGACATCCACGGCGGCGGGAAAGACCTCGTCTTCCCCCACCACGAGAACGAGATCGCCCAGTCGGAGGGGCTGACCGGCGAACCGTTCGCCCGGTACTGGATCCACAACGGGTTCGTGAACATCGACAACGAGAAGATGAGCAAGTCGCTCGGGAATTTCTTCACGCTGCGTGAAGTGCTGGAGAAGGTGAACCCCGACGTGCTCCGGTTCTTCTTCGCGTCGAGCCACTACCGTAGCCCGATCGACTATTCCGACAAGAGCCTTTCGGAGGCGAAGGCGGGTCTCGACCGTCTTTATCGCGTGAAGGAGAAGGCCGAAAAGTGCTCCGATGCGGGGGCGCGGGCCGGTTCGGTACCGGAAGGGGATGACATTGCCGCGCTTCGGGAAGCGCCCGCGCAGTTCGCAGAGGCGATGGACGACGATTTCAACACGGCCGCGGCGCTGGGGCGCCTTTTCGACGCCGTGCGCGCGCTCAATCGGCTGGCCCCGGAAGACCCCACCGCCGAACCGGAGAAAGCGTCGAAGTTCCTCGGAGGATATGCCATCCTCGATCCGCTGTTCGGCGTATTGGGTTTGCTGCGGATGCCGTCCGGCGAGTACTTCCGCGGGGAGGGCAGAGTGATCCGCAGAAGCATCGCAGATGCTGTTGAAATTGCCGACGCGTCGGGCGCAACGGCCATGTTGGAGGAGGCGGAGATCCTCCGCCGGATCGAGGAACGGAAGGCCGCCCGCGCCCGCAAGGACTTCGCCGAAGCCGACCGGATCAGGAAGGAACTCGATGCCCTCGGTGTCCTCCTCGAGGACTCCAAAAGCGGAACCACCTGGAAATACAAGTCTTAGGGGCGCCATAAACCGCACGGACGAATCCCGGGATCGAGTAACTCCAAGTAGATTAACGAGCGTTACTTCCATTCGAACGGCGCATAACGTTTTCCGGCCGGGACTTTGGCAAGTCTCCCGGCGCCTCACCGTATAATCGGATGAGGGGGTCATCGCGTTGGAGAACCGGTTCCGCCTGAAATCGCCTTTCCCTCCCTCGGGGGACCAGCCGGAAGCGATCCGATCGCTTGTCGAAGGTCTTGCCGGCGGAACGCTGCGGCAGGTTCTGCTCGGCGTGACCGGCTCCGGCAAGACGTACACGGTGGCGAACGTCATCGCCGAAACGAACCGCCCCGCCCTCGTCATAGCCCCCAACAAGACGCTCGCCGCCCAGCTCTTCGCGGAGTTCAAGGAGTTGTTCCCGGAGAACGCCGTCGAATATTTCGTCTCCTATTACGACTACTACCAGCCCGAGGCGTACATCCCGCAGACGGACACGTACATCGAAAAAGACTCGGCGATCAACGAGCAGATCGACAAGATGCGGCACAGCGCGACCCGCTCCGTGATGACGCGGACCGACGTAGTGGTGGTCGCATCCGTTTCCTGCATTTACGGGCTGGGCTCTCCCGAGTTTTACAACCGGATGACCGTGCGTGTCACCGAAGGCGCGGAGTTCCCACGGAACGCGCTGCTCCGCCGGTTGGTGGACATACAGTACGAACGGAACGACATCGATTTCCACCGCGGGACCTTCCGCGTGCGCGGCGATGCCGTGGAACTTTTTCCCGCATACGAGGAGGACCGGGTATTAAGGATAGAGTTCGACGAGGACGCGATATCGCGAATCCGATACACGGACCCGCTTCGCGGAACTCGCCTCTACGACGTACGGGAAACCGTCATCTTTCCCGCGAGCCATTACGTGACGCCCGAGGACCACCTGGAGCGAGCCGTCAAGGGCATCGAGGCCGAGCTGGCGGAGCGGCTGGCGGCCCTGTCGGCGCAGGGGAAGATCCTGGAGGCGGAGCGCCTCAAGCAGCGGACCACCTACGATCTCGAGATGATCCAACAGATGGGCTTCTGCAGCGGGATCGAGAACTACTCCCGCCACCTCGACGGGCGAAAGCCCGGACAGCCGCCGCACACGCTCCTTTCCTACTTTCCGCAGGGCTACCTTACCTTCATCGACGAGTCGCACATAACCGTCCCGCAGCTCAACGGGATGTACAACGGCGACCGCTCCCGGAAGGAGACGCTGGTCGATTTCGGGTTCCGGCTGCCGTCGGCCCTCGACAACCGGCCGCTACGGTTCGAGGAGTTCTGCGGGAGCGTGGGGCAGACCATTTACGTTTCCGCGACACCGGGGACATACGAGCTGCGGGAGGGCAGGCAGGCGGTCGCCGAGCAGATCATCCGGCCGACGGGGCTCGTCGACCCGGAGGTGGAAGTGCGGCCCGCGAGCAGGCAGGTGGACGACCTCCTTGCCGAGATCCGCGCACGAGCCGAGGCGGGGGAGCGCGTGCTGGTCACGACCTTGACCAAGCGCATGGCGGAGGACCTCACGGAGCACTACGAGGAGCAGGGGGTCCGCGTTCAGTACCTGCACTCCGACATCGACACGGTGGAGCGTGTGAACATCATCCGTAATCTGCGCCTGGGGCAGTTCGACGTCCTGATCGGAATCAATCTGCTGCGGGAGGGGCTGGATCTTCCGGAAGTGTCGCTCGTGGCCATTCTCGATGCCGACAAGGAAGGATTCCTCCGATCGGCCCGCTCCCTCATCCAGACGTTCGGACGCGCCGCCCGCAATGTATCCGGAAAGGTGATCCTGTACGCCGACAAGCTCACCGATTCGATGCGGGAGGCGATCTCGGAGACCGAACGCCGCCGCGAAAAGCAGCGGATTTACAACGAGCGCAACGGAATCACGCCCGAGACGGTGAAGAAGAACATCGCCGCCCCCATCGGGCAGATCTGCGATGCGGATTACGTCACCGTGGCCGCGCAGGAAGGGTGGGATTTCTCCTCTCCCGAAGAGTTGTCGAAGATGCTCCGCAAGCTGCGAAAGGAAATGGACCGGGCGGCGAAGAAACTGGATTTCGAGCGCGCGGCGGAGATTCGCGACCGTCTGTTGGCGCTCGAAAAGATAGAACTGTCCGCAAGGTAACCGGGAATGGCGACCCTGTCCGACTGGAAGACCTTTCCTCGCGAGCCCGGCGTCTACCTGATGTCGGATGTGCGGGGAAAAATCCTGTATGTGGGGAAGGCGAAGAGCCTGAGGGCGCGGCTCCATAACTATACCGCACCGGGGGGCGACGGCCGCCCGCAGATCCCGCACCTGCTGCCCCGCGTGGCGGACGTCCGCTGCATCGTGACCGCCACGGAAAAGGAGGCGCTTCTTCTCGAAAACACCCTCATCAAGGAGCACCGGCCCCATTTCAACGTTTTTTTAAGGGACGACAAGGAGTACCTGCTGCTGCGGATCGACCGGGGCGAGGAGTATCCCCGCCCCGAGCTGGTACGGCGCGTTGCCAGGGACGGCGCCTCCTACTTCGGGCCGTACTCTTCCGCGCGGGGGATCCGCGAGACGCTGCGCATTCTCTACCGGCTTTTCTCCCTGTGCTCCTGTTCCCGGAAAAAGTTCGCCTCGCGGCGAAGGGCGTGCCTCAACTACCAGATGGGCCGGTGCGGCGGGGCATGCGTGGGGAAAATCACCCGTGAGGATTACCTGCCGTACGTGGACAACGCCGTCCGTTTCCTTAAAGGGGATTACAGGGAGCTGGCAAGGGGATGGAAAGAGGCAATGGCGCGGCTTGCGAAGGAGATGCGTTTCGAGGATGCCGCCAAACTGAGGGACCGGATAGCGACGGTGGAGCGTACGCTCGTCCGGCAGCGCGTAATCCGTTCGGTCCCCGGAGACGTGGACGCAGTCGGTTGGTTCCTTGAGGAGACGGAAGCGGCGGTAGCGGTGCTTCACGTCCGGGCCGGGCGGCTTTCCGACGCGCATAACTACCACTTCCGCGTTGAAGGGGATCACGCCGAAGCCCTCTCCTCGTTTCTGGTCCAGCATTTCGCGGAGGGGGCGTTCTTTCCGGAAGAAATCCTTCTGCCGATGGAGATGCCGGACGCCGCCCCGCTCGCCTCGCTCCTGTCCGACCGCGCGGGGAGGGCAGTGCGGGTCAAGGCCCCTCGGGCGGGCGAACGGGAGCGCCTCGTGGCCCTTGCCTCGAAAAACGCCGCGGAGTTCCACAGGATGCGGAAAGAGAAGGAGGCGGCCTACGAGGAGGTGTCGTCCCGGCTCGCGTCCATTTGCCGCCTGCCGAGGGCGCCCGCGCGGATCGAGGGATTCGATATCTCGAACCTGTCCGGAACCGAACCTGTGGGTTCGATGGCGACGTTCGTCGGAGGGAAGGCCGCGAAGAAATGGTACCGGAAATTCGCGGTGCGCGGAATCGACGGTCAGGACGACTTTGCGATGATCGAGCAGGTGGTCCGCCGCCGGTTCGGGCATGACGAGGATTTCGGCGGGATGCCGGACCTGGTTCTCATCGACGGGGGAAGGGGGCAGCTCTCCAAGGCCATGGCGGCGATGAAGGAGGCGGGGGCCGGCTCAATCCCCGTGATCGCCCTTGCCAAGGAACGGGTGCGCGGAGGGGAGACCGAATTCCGGGAGAGGATCTTCCTGCCGGGGAGGGTGAACCCGCTGTTCCTGGCGCCCAACGACCCCGCGCTCCTCCTCCTGATGCGCGTACGCGACGAGGCCCACCGGTTTGCCCTTTCCTTCCACCGCGCCCGCCGCACCCGGAAAACCTTTTCCTGAGAGACGGGACCCAAGAACCGGAACGTTCCCAAGAACTCCAATAGATTGCGTCGAGGATTATTTCGCGGGCGAGCCGCCGATACGGAGTGCACATTGCGGGGGCCTACGCGACGACGCGGAAGCCAGGGATGGCGTGAGCGAGGAGCGTGGAGCCGCAGCCCGGCCATGGACGGCCGGACAAGGCGTCCCCCGCAATGGGCACTCCGTGAGGCGTGCGTAGCCCGTGAGACGGGCACCAAAGCGTAACGCGGTCCGGGGACGGGTTTTTTTGTTTGACAGCTCAAAGGGTTTTGTATACAGAATACATGTTCAAGCCCGGCGCGGATTGCGGGCTTATGTCGGCCGGAATGAATTGCCCGGGGGGAAGATCCCTTCCTTCCCAGTGTCCAAGAGATGTCTTTTGTTATACCGTCCTCCAATAAAATCAAAGGAGAGATTATGACCGTGACAGCAAAGACGGCGAAGATCATTTGGACAAAAATCGATGAGGGGCCCGCGCTGGCGACGTACTCCCTGCTCCCGGTCATCCAGGCGTTCACGAAGGGAACAGGCGTCTCCGTCGAACCGTGGGACATCTCCCTCGCGGGAAGAATCAAGGCGGCATTCCCGGAAAAGCTGACCGAGAAACAGAGAATTCCCGACTACCTGGCGAAGATGGGCGAACTGGTGCTGTCACCGGAGGCCAATATCATCAAGCTTCCGAACATAAGCGCATCGATCCCGCAGTTGAAGGCGGCGATCAAGGAACTGCAGGAGCACGGCTACATCGTCCCCGATTATCCGGAAGACCCGAAGACCGACGAAGAGAAGGCGCTCCATGCGCGGTACGCCAAGGTCCTGGGAAGCGCAGTGAACCCGGTGCTTCGCCAGGGGAACTCGGACCGACGCTCGCCGCTTTCCGTCAAGGCGTTCATGAAAAAGCACCCGCCCAGGAACTATCCGTGGCCGCCTGACTCCAGGGCGCATGTGACGCACATGGCCGGAGGTGACTTCTACGGCAACGAGACCTCCGTCACGATCAAGCAGCCGACTGCCGTGCGGTTCGAGTTCGTTGGCGAAGACGGCAAGGTGACGGTCCTCAAGGAAAACCTGAAGCTGCTCGAGGGCGAGATCCTCGACTCGACGCACATGGACGTACGCGCGCTGCGGAATTTCTTCGAAGAGCAGATCGAGGACGCGAAGAAGCAGGGCGTTCTACTTTCGCTGCACCTCAAGGCCACCATGATGAAGGTTTCGGACCCCGTGCTTTTCGGACACGCCGTCAGCGTGTTTTTCAAGTCCGTATTCGAGAAGCACGCGGCTGCCCTTAAAACAGCGGGCGTAAACCCGAACATGGGCCTGGGCGACCTTTACAAGAAGATCGAGAGCCTGCCGGCGGACAAGAAGGCGGAGATCGAGGCGGACATCCAGGCGGTCTACAAGATCCGCCCCGCGCTCGCGATGGTCGACTCGGACAAGGGGATCACGAACCTGCACGCTCCGAACGACATCATCGTCGACGCGTCGATGCCCGTCGTCGTCCGCGAGGCGGGGAAGATGTGGGGACCGGACGGGAAACAGTACGAGACCAAGGCGATGATCCCCGACCGCTGCTACGCGACCACCTACAAGACCATCATCGAGGACTGCAAGAAGAACGGTGCGTTGGATCCCGCGACGATCGGGAGCGTTCCCAACGTCGGCCTCATGGCGCAGCAGGCCGAGGAATACGGTTCCCACGACAAGACGTTCCTGGCGCCCGGCAAGGGCAAGATCCGCATCGTCGACGCTTCGGGGGCGACGCTGCTCGAACAGAAGGTCGAGGAAGGGGACGTCTTCCGTGCATGCCAGGCGAAGGACCTCCCGATACGGGACTGGGTGAAGCTTGCCGTGACGCGGGCGAAGGCGATGAACGCACCTGCCGTCTTCTGGCTGGACAAGAACAGGGCGCACGACGCGCAGGTAATCGCGAAGGTCGAGAAGTACATAAAGGATCACGACACGAAGGGGCTGGAGATCCACATCATGCCCCCGGTGGAAGCGATGAAGTTCTCGCTGAGGCGGATCCGGGAAGGGAAGGACACGATCTCGGTCACGGGCAACGCCCTCCGCGATTATCTTACCGACCTGTTTCCCATCCTCGAGATCGGCACCAGCGCCAGGATGCTTTCGATCGTCCCCCTGCTTGCAGGCGGCGGGCTCTTCGAGACGGGAGCCGGCGGCTCGGCTCCCAAGCACGTCCAGCAGTTCCTTAAGGAAGGCTACCTGCGCTGGGACTCCCTCGGCGAGTTCACCGCATTCGTGGCCTCGCTGGAGCACATCGCCGGGACGTCCAAAAACGAGAAGGTGCAGATCCTCGCCGAGACGCTCGACCAGGCTGTCGGAAAGTTCCTGGACAACAACAAGTCGCCCGCCCGCAAGGTCGGCCAGATCGACAACCGGGGAAGCCATTTCTACCTTGCCATGTACTGGGCGCAGGCGCTGGCGGCGCAGACGAAGGACAAGGAGCTGGCGGCCCGCTTCGCGAAGGCGGCGCAGCAGCTGGAGGAAAACGAGGCGAAGATCAACGAGGAGCTGATCGGAGCCCAAAGGAAACCGATGGACATCGGCGGATACTACGATCCCGATGACAAGAAGGCGTCGATCGCGATGCGTCCCAGCGCGACCTTTAACGCGATCATCGACTCGATCGCGTAAGTAACTCTCCCGGACGGGCGGCCGCACACACGCGGCCGTCCGTCCATCCATTCCTGTCACATCAACGCAAGCGGAACGCAGGTTGCACATCTGCGGTGAATGGACTATCCGTTCAAGGGGCACGGCGCATTCCTTCTCCTGCTTCCCGTCTACCTGGCGGGGGTGTTCGTTGCGCTCGGCGCGGGCGTGGCTTGGCCGGGCGCGGCAGCGGGAGCGCTGCTCCTATCCCTTCTTTGCCTTACATTTCGACTGCCGCCGTATCACACCGCGCTGGCGGTCATGGTCCTTTGCGGCGTACTTGCGGGCGGGAGGATACCGCTCGCCGATCCCGATGCGGCGCGTCGTTTCCTCGGCGATGAGGTGGTCCTGCAAGGGGTCGTGGAGGAATCGGCCCCCATGGACACTGGCTGGAAGGGCGTGGCGGAACATGCAAGGGTCGCTTCCATCGACGGCTCCGCATCCATGGAATTGGGGAAAGCGCTTCTGTACGTCCGGACATCGGACGGTACTGTCCGCTTGCCGGCCGAAATTCGTGCCACGGGGCGTCTCCACCCGGTTCAAAGCCGGGGCAACCCCGAGGAGATCCCCCGCGAATGGGGCGCAATGGCGATGGGCGTCCAGTACGTTTTTTCCACCGACGCTTCGCGCGCGGTGTTCCTGGATCGTCCGGACGGAAGAGGGGTACTCGATGTATTCCGGCGTGCCCGGGAAAGGACGTCGCTCTGGATGGACGGGCATGCGGGGCGGTCCGACGGCGCGCTTTATCTTCGATCCCTCACGACCGGCGAGGTCCCTTCCTTTTCGCATCCCATGGTGGCGCTGCTCCGTAAAACCGGGCTTGCGCACCTGTTGGCCATTTCCGGCGTCAACGTGGCGATCTTCTTCACCGTGCATTCCTTTCTCGCGAGGTGCGTGCTATGGATATTTCGCAGAAGGCACGGGACACCGGACCTCAATCGCGCCGCCTCGCTCGTTTCCGTTCCCGTCTGTTGGGCTTATGTCCTGATGGCAGGCGCTCCCGTCCCCGCGGTTCGATCGGCGGGGATGATCACTCTTGCCGTCGCCCTTTGGAACACGATCGGCCTCCGAAGGTCGGACCTCTGCTGGACGATCCTGTGTTTCGTTACGGTTATCGCTTCGCCTTTCCTGATCTTTTCTCCGTCATTCCTGCTTTCCTACGGAGCGACGTTCTTCCTGATCGCCGCCTTCGCCGGGAAAAAACCGGAAACCGGCTCCGGGGGTGTCGAACATCGGTTTCTGCGCTGGGGGAAGGGCGCCGTCCTCGCTTCCACGGTGGCGTTCCTCGGTACGCTGCCGGTCAGCTCCGCTTTCTTCGGCGCCTTTCCCGCCGGAGCAGTCCTGTGGAACCTTCTGTTCGGCCCTGTTTTGGGAACAGCGGGAGTGGCCGGCGCTTTCCTCGCCGCCGTGGGCGGGGCCTTCTCGATCGACTTCCTCGGTCCTCCCGTCCGGTTCGTGGCGCAGGGGCTCACAGCGGCGCTTTCGCTGCTGGCCCGCGCTTCCGGGGATGGATGGGGGTATCTGCCGCTGCCGCCGTCCGGCACGATCGCGCCGTTCTGCTGCTTTGCGGCGGCCGCCTGGGGGACGATCCGTCTCCGCCGGTCAGGGAAGTCTCCGTGGCCGGCGGCGCTCGCGGGCGCGGTGCTTTTCCTTGCGTGGATCCACCTTCCATATGCCGCTCTTCCCGACAACCGGTTGTCCTTTACGGCATTGAACGTGGGCAAGGGAGCCGCCCATGTCGTTTCCTTTCCGGGAGGGAAGCACATGGTGATCGACTGCGGCGGATCGGCGCAGGGAGATGCGGGGGGGAAAATCGTGGCCCCGTTTTTAAGAAGCAGGGGGATCCGGAAGGTCGATGTGCTGGTCCTTACCCATCCCCATGAAGACCATTACGGGGGTGCGAAAGCGATCCTGGAAGGGTTCGCGGTCGGAGAAATATGGATCCCCGAGGGGCCGTCCCCGTCCGCATTCGGGGAGGCGGTGGCGCAAAGGGAACACCTCGTGCGCAGGAAACGCGGAGGAGATGTTTTTTCCGCGGGAGGAGCGGATGTTTTCGTCAGGGGAGCAGGAGACGGAAACCGGCGTTCTCCCAACGAGCAGAGCCTTCAGTTGGAGGTCCGCCACGGGAAACTTTCCGTATGGTTGCCGGGAGACGTTGAGACCGGGCCCGCCGCGTGGGGCAGTGCGGAAACCCCTGAAGAAGGCAAACGGTTTTTGTTCCTTCCGCATCATGGTTCCGCCGGCGCGAAACCGCTCGAATGGGTCGGCGCGGCCAAACCGGCCGTAGTTATAAGCCAAAATAGAAATTGTTTCGCGGGAGAAAATCCGGTACACTCGGCTGAGTCTTTTCTCTTGGAAAACGGGGCTTTTACCGTGAGGTCGAACGGGGATAGGATATACTGCGGGAGAGAAGGCGGTTCATCGATTTGGAAGCTGTTATGGCGCCTCCCCTGATCATAGGGAAGGTAAATCCAGGCGGTTATTCGACCCGACTGCACCCATGGCGAAGCAACGCATATTGATCATCTCCCCCGACCCGGGGGCCATCGCACTGAAAATCAGGCAATCTTCCTTCGCCGACATCCCCATGAAGGAGCTGTCCGACTGGGAAAAGGGCGTTTCCGTCCTGGCGAAGGAAAACTTCTCGGTCATCGTCGCCCGGAAATTTTCGAAAAGGCAGAGCGCTGAGGAATTCGTCCGCAGCATCATATCGCTTGCGCCGAAAACCCCACTTGTGCTGGTCCTGCCCAAGAAAGGCGGCCCCTCCGTGCTGGGCGCGCTTCGGGGAGGCGCCTCGGAGATCCTGTTCGAGGAGGACCTGGGCAGCGAGCTGACGTCCACCCTCGAGAAATACCTCTTCCAGGGATACGGCCTGCTGCGGAAAACCTCCCTCGATGAATTGTTCGACTACTGCTTTCCCGTCATCACCACCACCGACATGGATCTTCTTTCGCTGACGGTGGTGGAGATGTTCAAGGAATCGTTGGGCAGCTCCTTCGGGATCCTGTTCCGCGAGCAGGAGGGGAGAGGATCGGGCTATTCCGTCATCGCGGCCGCAGGATTTCCGGACGATTCGCTTGCGGGTGTGTTCCTGCTTCGATTCGGCGGTGCGCTGGTCAGGAAAAGCAAGCCCGTTCCGGCGATCGTCACCGTGGATGAGCTGGGTGCGGTCCGGCCGGAGGACGAAGCCCTGCTCGGTGAAAACCGAACGTTCTTTACGCTTCGTTTCGACCTGTCGCCGGGCTCGCAGATGTACGTTGTGCTTACCATGCGGGGCGTCCCGGGCGTCGGCGTACTCGACAGCCCGTTCCTGAATTTCTTCTATCGGCAGGCGCGGTTCTCGCTGCTGAACGCCGAGCGAAGCGCGCAGACGCAAAACCTGATCTACATTGACGATCTCACGAAGCTGTACAACAGCAGGTACCTGAACGTCGTTCTGGACCGGGAGCTGAAGAGGTCCGAGCGGTATCGGAACTTCTTTTCGGTGCTCTTCATGGACGTCGATTTCTTCAAGCGCGTGAACGACGCCTATGGCCACCTCGTCGGCAGCCGGGTCCTCGTGGAGGTCGGAGGGGTTCTCCGTTCCTGCGTCCGCGAAACGGACACCGTCGTGCGCTACGGCGGAGACGAGTTCGTCGTCCTTCTTGTGGAAACGAACGCGGACGATGCGCTCCTGGTCGCGGAACGCATGCGCAGGATGATCGAAGGAAAATCGTTCGGGCAGGATTTCGGTCTTTCCCTCCGTCTTACGATATCCATCGGGATCGCGGCTTTCCCGGAGCACGCTTCAACCAAGCAGCACCTCCTCAGCATGGCCGACCAGGCTATGTACAGGGGAAAAGACTCCACGCGCAACGTGGTCTATCTCGCCACTCCGCAAAACGTGCCATGACCGTTCCCTCCGTGCGGGGGATGAAGGACGTTCTGCCCCCCGAATCGGCAAGGTGGTCCGCCCTCGAGTCCGCGTTCCTTGCGCACGCTGCGCGATTCGGCTTCCGGGAGATCCGTACCCCCATACTCGAAAAGACCGAGCTGTTCTCCCGCGCGGTGGGAGAGACGACGGATATCGTCGAAAAAGAGATGTACACGTTCGCCGACCGCTCCGGGGAGAGCCTGACGATGAGGCCGGAAGGGACGGCCCCGGTGGTGCGCTCGCTTCTGATGAACCGGTCGGAGTTGGGCGAGTGGCCGGTACGCTTGTCGTATGCCGGGCCGATGTTCCGGCACGAACGCCCGCAGAAGGGGCGCCTTCGCCAGTTCCACCAGCTCGGGGCCGAGCTCTTCGGCACCGAATCGCCGTATGCGGATGTCGAAATCCTTGTGTTTCTCTCTGGCTTCCTTAAGCTGGCCGGGCTTGCCGGCGTTTCCCTGGAAATCAATTCCCTGGGTGATCCCGCATGCCGGCCGGAGTATCATCGCAAGCTGTCCGAATTCCTCGCCTCGCGCGAGGACCGCTTCTGCGACGACTGCCGCCGCAGGCGAGGGCAGAACCCGTTGCGTGTGCTGGACTGCAAGTCCGAGCGGTGCATGGAGGCCACGAAAGACGCCCCGTCGATCCTCGAATTCCTGTGCGACGACTGCCGGAGGCACTTCGAGGCCGTGGAAGCAGGGCTTGAGGCGAGCGGGGTCCCCTTCTCGCGGAACCCGCGGATGGTGAGAGGCCTGGATTACTATCGAAGGACCACCTTCGAATTCGTCATACCCGGGATGGGGGCGCAGAACACTGTTGCCGCCGGGGGCAGGTACGACGGGCTCGCCGAGATGCTGGGAGGAAAGGAGCGGATCCCCGCCATAGGGTTCGCCATCGGTGTGGAGAGGCTCCTGATGCTCCTTGGGGAAGGCGCCGCCGCGCAGCCGTCGGCGGACGTGTTCCTGGTGACGTCCCACAGGCGTTTTCTCGACGAGGCGTTCAGGTGGAAGATGGACCTGATCTCGAAGGGCGTTCGGGCGGATATGGATTACGAGGGACGCAGCGTCAAGTCGCAGTTCCGGCGGGCCGACAAATCGGGGGCGAAGGCGGTCGTCGTCTTCGGCGAGGCGGAGGATTCCCGCGGGGCCGTCATGTTCCGTGACATGGCAGCCGCCCGGCAAGAGGAAGTGTCCAGGAACGAAGCGCTGAGGAGGCTCATGAGCCTTGAAAATAAGGAGGTATGACGGTGGACGCGTTTCTTCCGAAACATAAACGGACCCTTTATTGCGGCCAGGTTCGCCTTGAGCACGTCGGGAAGGAAGTCGTACTTTGCGGATGGGTGCATCGCCGGAGGGACCACGGCGGGCTCGTGTTCGTCGACCTGCGCGACCGGGAAGGGCTCGTCCAGGCGGTTTTCAACCCGGGCGATTCGCCGGAGTCGCATGCTAAGGCCGATGCGCTGAGGGTGGAATACGTGCTGTCAGTCCGCGGAACGGTGCGGAAACGGCCCCAGGGAACGGAGAACCCGAACCTGCCGACAGGCGAAGTCGAGGTTGCGGTATCGGATCTCGCCGTCCTGAACGAGTCGAAGCCGATCCCGTTCGCTCTCGAGGACGACACCGACGTCGCGGAGAACGTCCGCCTGAAATACCGGTACCTCGACCTGAGGCGCCCGGCGATCCAGAACGTTTTCCGGTCCCGCGCCGCTCTCGCCCGGTCCGTCCGGGAATATTTTTACGAGAATGGCTTCGTGGAGATCGAAACGCCCGTGCTGACGAAGAGCACCCCGGAAGGCGCGAGGGATTACCTGGTGCCTTCGCGGGTCAACGCGGGCATGTTCTTCGCGCTGCCGCAGTCGCCGCAGCTCTTCAAGCAGATCCTCATGATCTCCGGGTACGACCGGTACGCGCAGATCGTGAAGTGTTTCAGGGACGAGGACCTCCGCGCCGACCGCCAGCCGGAGTTCACGCAGATCGACGTGGAGATGTCGTTCATCGACCGCGAGGACATCTTCGCGATGATGGAAGGGCTGATGGCGAGGGCATTCAAGGACGTGCGCGGCATCGACGTTCCATGGCCCTTCCGCCGGTTGAGCTACAAGGAAGCGATGGACCGTTTCGGCGTCGACAAGCCGGACACCCGTTTCGGCCTGGAAATCTTCGATTGCACCGACCTGATGAAGAACACCGAGTTCCGCGTGTTCTCCGAAGCGGCGGCCAAGGGGGGAGTGATCCGCGCTCTTGTCGCGCCTGGGCTGGGGGAATCCAGCCGCTCCGAAATAGCGGCGCTGGAAGAAGTGGCGAAGATCGGCGGCGCCCGCGGACTGGCCACGTGGAAGGTCACGCCCCAGGGGCTTTCGTCGTCCCTTGCGAAATTCTACAAGGAAGAGCAGCTCAAAAGCCTCGCCGCCCGCGTCGGGGCGAAGCCGGGAGACCTGATCCTGATGATCGCGGACGAGTATCTCACCGCGTGCGATTCCCTCGGAAGGCTGCGGCTCCACCTGGGAGAGAAACTGGGCCTGATCGACAAAACCCGGTTCGATTTCCTGTGGGTGGTCGATTTCCCTCTTCTGGAGTGGGACAAGGAGGAGAAGCGCTGGGGAGCGATGCACCATCCGTTCACGGCGCCCCTCGACGAGGATCTGCCCCTGCTCGATACCGATCCCGGGAAGGCGCGCGCAAAGGCGTACGACATGGTGCTGAACGGCTCCGAGATCGGCGGCGGTAGCATCCGTATCCACCGCCAGGACGTCCAGTCGAAGATGTTCCGGCTGCTGAACATCGGGCCGGAAGAGGCGATGGTCAAGTTCGGGTTCCTGCTGGAAGCGCTCGAGTTCGGGGCCCCGCCGCACGGCGGGATCGCTTTCGGGCTGGACCGGCTGTCGATGATACTTTCCGATGCGAAGTCGCTGCGGGACGTGATCGCTTTCCCCAAGACGCAGAAGGCGACCTGTCTCATGACCGACGCTCCCTCTCCCGTGGACAACAAGCAGCTCCGCGAGCTGCACATCCGGGTGACCACGCCGGAGAAAAAAATGAATTAGGACAGGCTATGAGCCTGGACGCGTTATTTCGCCCGGAATCGATCGTCGTCGTCGGCGCCTCCCGGAAACCCGAGAAGGTCGGATACGGGGTGTTCGCCAATCTCGTCCAGGCCGGTTTCCAGGGAGAGGTCCTGGGCGTCAATCCTTCCGGCGGGGAAATCTCAGGCAAGCCGGTTTATCCTTCGATCAAGGAAATCCCCGGCAAGGTCGATCTCGGAGTATTCGTCGTTCCCCCGGACGCTGTAATCGATGGAATCCCCCTGCTGGCGGCGAAGGGGATGCGCGCCGCCATCGTAATCTCCGCCGGCTTCAAGGAAGTCGGCGGAGCGGGAGCGGGCAGGGAACGCGAGCTTCGGGATGTCGCGCGCAATGCTTCGGTCCGGGTGCTCGGCCCCAACTGTCTCGGCTTGATCAATACCCACGCCAGGCTGAACGCTTCGTTCTCCGCGGGGACTCCCCCATCGGGCGCGATCTCGTTCTTCTCGCAATCGGGCGCGCTGTGCACCGCCATACTGGACTGGGCCATCGGCGAGAACGTCGGGTTTTCAAAGTTCGTCAGCCTCGGCAATCAGGCCGATATCTCGCAATCGGACGTCATGGAATACCTCGCGAACGACCCGGATACGCGCGTCATCCTGGGTTACGTCGAGAGCATCGAAGACGGCATGCGGTTCCTTCGCGTTTCACGCGAGGTGACGGCGAGAAAACCGGTAATCCTCGTCAAGGCGGGATCGACCGCCGCCGGCGCCCGGGCCGCATCATCGCACACGGGGAGTCTTGCGGGTTCGGACCGCGCCTATTCCGCCGCGTTTCGCCAGGGCGGGATTCTGCGCGCGGAGACCGTCGAGGACCTGTTCGACCTTGCGCTCGGATTCGCCATGCAGCCCATGCCGCGAGGCGACCGGCTGCTGATCCTGACCAACGCGGGAGGCCCCGGGATCCTTGCGGCCGACACCGCCGAGAAACTCGGCATCCGGCTCGCCGAAGTCTCGCCGGAGCTTCGCTCGCGGCTTGCGGCCAGGATGCCCGCCACGGCAAGCCTCGGCAACCCGGTGGACATCATCGGGGATGCGCAGGCCGACCGGTACCGGGACGCCCTCTCCGAGATCCGGAACGATCCTTCGCTTGACGCCGTCCTGGTGCTGCTGACCCCGCAGGCGATGACGGAGCCGGAAGGAACCGCCCGGGCCGCCGTCCGTGCGCTGGCCGATTCGGGAAAGACCGCGTTCGCATCCTTTCTCGGCGAGTCATCCGTCCGGGAAGCCAGGAAGATCCTGTCCGAAGGAGGAATCCCGCAGTATCCGGTTCCCGAGCGGGCCGTCCGCTCGTTCCAGGCGATGCTTCGCTACGTGAGAATCCGGGGAGGATCGCCGCAGTCGGAAGCGGCGCCGGGCGGGATCCGCACGGCGCAGGCGCGCACCGCGCTAGACGCAGCCCTTGCGAAAGGCAGGAAGACCCTGGGCGAGGAAGAGAGCAGGGAGATCCTTTCGGCTTACGGTTTCTGGTTCCCGAGGCATGTCCTGGCGCAGACGAGCGAGGAAGCCGTGCGCGCGTCCGAGGAGATGAGGCGCCCCGTGGCCATGAAGATCGTTTCCCCGGACATCCTTCACAAGACGGACGTCGGGGGCGTCCGGCTGAACCTGACGGACCGTGAAGCGGTGGCGGACGCTTTCGTGGAGATCACTTCCTCGGCTCGGAGGATGGTTCCCGAGGCGTGGATCTCCGGCGTCTCCGTGCAGGAGATGGTGTCCGGAGGGCGGGAACTGATCCTCGGGATGAGCCGCGACCCGCAGTTCGGCCCCCTGCTCATGTTCGGCCTCGGAGGGATTTACGTGGAAGTGCTGAAGGACGTGTCGTTCCGGCTCGCCCCCCTGTCCCGCGACGAGGCCGTGGAAATGGTCCGCGAGATCCGCGCCTACCCGCTGTTGTCCTCCTTCCGCGGGAGCTTGCCGGCGGACGAGGGGGGAATCGTCGACGCGCTGCTGCGGATATCCCGCCTGTCGATGGACTTCCCCGAGATACAGGAATTGGATATCAATCCGGCGGATCCGGTGCTGGAAAGCGTGAGCGTAAAGGCGCTGGCGGAAGCCCTCGGCGCGGAAACGGCATATGGGGAAGACCGCATGGAAACGTTGATCGAGCGGTTTTGCGTGGGGGCTATGGACATGGACGGCGCGCTTCGCGTCTTCCGGCGCGTTCCCCGAAAAGCCGTGATCACAGGCGGCCACAGGACGGACATCCAGTTGGCGGCATTGGAGACCGACACCCGTTGCCTCGTCCTGACCGGCGGAGTCCGGCCCAACGACCTGATACTGGCTCGCGCAAGGGAAAAAGGGGTGCCGATACTGGTCGTCCAGGAAGACACGCTCTTCGCGGTGGAGAAATTCGAAAACCTCCTGGGGCGGCTTCGCATCCGGGAAGCGGAAAAAATCAGGCGGGGCGTGGACCTGGTGAGGGAAAACGTCGACGTGCCGGGAATCCTGGAAGCCCTGCGCAAGGGCGGAACGGGGCGAAGATAAGACGGATCGCAGCCGCGGCCTATTGGCGCAATTCCCGGTTTTTCCTTGACATGCCGCGGACCTTTGTATACTGTATGCTCGGTTTAGGGCGAGATCACCCCATCCCGCCTGAAATCATCCCATAATTTACCCGCCGGCGGAGGACGAGATGGCCGCGCTCCCAAACAAGGGCATCGGGACGTCCGCCGCGAACCCGGAGGAAGCGAACGGATGGGCCGTCATCTGCATCGCATAGGGGGAGGGGTCCGTTGAGCCGGAAGAAAATAACGGTGGTCGGAGCGGGAAACGTCGGGGCGACCACGGCGCAGCGACTTGCCGAGAAGGATTTCTGCGACGTCGTCCTGGTCGACATCGTGGAGGGCATGCCCCAGGGGAAAGCCCTCGACATCATGCAATCCGGCCCCGTCTACGGGTTCGACAGCAATGTAACGGGCACCAACGGGTACGAGGAAACGGCCAATTCCGACATCGTCATCATCACCTCGGGTCTTCCCCGGAAGCCCGGGATGAGCCGGGACGACCTGCTCAAGGTGAACGCCGGGATCGTGAAGGACGTTACCCTCAAGGCCATCGCCAAATCTCCGGCAGCGATGCTCATCGTGGTGTCCAACCCTCTGGACGCCATGACCTACGTTGCCTGCAAGCACAGCAAGCTTCCCGCGAACAAGGTTATGGGGATGGCCGGAATCCTGGACTCCGCCCGGTTCCGCTGCTTCATAGCGATGGAACTCGGCGTGTCCGTCACGGATATCACCGCATTCGTCCTGGGCGGCCACGGAGACACGATGGTCCCTTCCACCAAGTACACCACGGTGGCCGGGATTCCCGTGGAGGACCTTATCCCAAGGTCCAAGCTCGATGCGATCGTGGAGCGGACCCGAAAGGGGGGCGGGGAGATCGTCGCGCTGCTTAAGACCGGATCGGCGTATTACGCGCCGTCCGCGGCCGCGGTGCAGATGTGCGAATCCATCATGCTGGACAAGAAGATGATCCTTCCTTGCGCGGTTCTCTCGCAAGGGAAATACGAGGGATGCGACGACCTGTTCGTAGGCCTTCCCGCCAAGTTGGGCGCGGGCGGCGTGGAAGAGGTCGTGAAATTCAGTCTATCCGCGGAGGAATCCGCGGCGCTGAAACAGTCGGCCGGTGCGGTCAAGGAACTCTGCGACGCGGTCGACCGGCTGGGCTTCTGACGATAGGGTTCATTACGGCGGATGCCGGCCCGGGCCTGCCCCGCGCCGATTGCTGGAGGCCCATTCTGTTATAATAATTCGTATTTGGGTCCTGCCGCGTCGTTCGCAGCGTTGCAGATCATCCGCCAATTTCATTCTTCAGGAGGGACGGTAGGGATATGAACATCCACGAGTATCAGGCCAAGTCGGTGCTGGCGAAGTACGGTGTGGCCGTTCCCAGAGGCAAGGTGGCGGACACCCCGGCCGAGGCGGAAGACATCGCCAAGGAATTCGGAACGCCGGTCGTGGTGAAGGCCCAGATCCATGCCGGGGGACGCGGCAAGGGCGGGGGCGTCAAGCTCGCCAAGACCCACGACGAAGCGAGGGAATACGCGAAGCAGATCATCGGCATGAACCTGGTGACCCACCAGACGGGGCCCCAGGGGAAGAAGGTGAAGCGGGTCCTCGTCGAGCAGGCGAGCGCGATCCGGAAAGAACTGTACCTCGGCATGGTCATCGACCGCGCAGTGTCCCGCGTGGTCATGATGGCGTCCACCGAGGGCGGCATGGAGATCGAAACGGTCGCCGCCCGGACGCCGGAGAAGATCCTTAAAGAACATTTCGATCCCGCGGTGGGGCTCATGCCGTACCAGGCGCGGAAGCTCGCGTTCGGCCTCAATATCCCGTCCGAACTGACCGGCAAGACGGTGAAGTTCATGATGGGGCTCTACAACGCGTTCACCGACACCGACTGCTCGCTGGCGGAGATCAACCCGCTGGTGATCACGGAGGGGGGCGACATCATCGCCCTGGACGCGAAGATGAACTTCGACAGCAACGGCCTGTTCCGCCACAAGGACATACAGGCGATGCGGGACTTCGACGAGGAGGACCCGACGGAAACGGAGGCCTCCAAGTTCGACCTCTCCTACATCAGTCTCGACGGAAACATCGGCTGCATGGTCAACGGCGCCGGCCTGGCGATGGCGACCATGGACATGATCAAGATGTCGGGCGGCGCTCCCGCGAACTTCCTTGATGTGGGCGGCGGCGCGAACGCCGAACAGGTCACCAACGCCTTCCGGCTGATCCTCTCCGATCCCAAGGTCAAGGCGATCCTGGTGAATATCTTCGGCGGGATCATGCGGTGCGACATAATCGCGGAAGGGGTCGTCGCGGCTGCCAAGACGCTCGGCCTCAAGGTGCCGCTCGTCGTCCGGCTCGAAGGGACAAACGTCGAGAAGGGGAAGGAAATTCTCGCCGCGTCGAAACTCAACATCATCTCCGCGTCCGACATGAAGGACGCTGCGATCAAAGTCGTGGCCGCCGCCGGCCAGGCCAAGTGAGGGGGCGAACATGAGCATCTGGATCAATAAAGACACGAAGGTACTTGTCCAGGGCATCACCGGGGCGGTCGGAGCGTTCCACACGAAGCAGATGCTGGAGTACGGCACGAATATCGTCGGGGGAGTCACGCCCGGCAAGGCCGGCGCCAGGATCGAGGGTGTTCCCGTGTTCAACACGGTGGCCGACGCCGTCAAGGCGACCGGCGCCAACGCCACGGTCATCTACGTTCCGCCTGCCTTCTCGGCGGACGCCATCTGCGAAGCGGTGGATGCGAAGGTGGATATCGCAGTCTGTATCACCGAGGGCATCCCCATCATCGACATGGTGAAGGTGAAGCGGTACATGGAAGGGAAGAAGACCCGCCTCGTCGGGCCGAACTGCCCGGGCGTCATCACGCCGGGCGAGTGCAAGATCGGCATCATGCCGGGATACATCCACCGGCCGGGGACGATCGGGATCGTCTCACGCTCCGGAACCCTCACCTATGAAGCCGTCCACCAGGTGACGACGCTGGGGCTGGGCCAGTCCACGTGCATCGGCATCGGCGGCGACCCGGTGAACGGAACGAATTTCATCGACGTCCTGTCTGCCTTCCAGAACGACCCGAAGACCGAGGCCGTCATCCTGATCGGGGAAATCGGCGGTACTGCGGAGGAAGAGGCTGCGACGTTCGTGAAAACGAAGATGAACAAGCCGGTCGTCGGCTTCGTGGCGGGCCAGACCGCTCCCAAGGGGAAGCGGATGGGCCACGCAGGAGCCATCATATCAGGCGGCAAAGGGACTGCCGCGGAAAAGATCGAAGCGTTCAAGGCGGCGGGAATCTCGGTCTCCGAGGCGCCATCCGACCTTGGGATCACGCTGGCGAAACGGCTCGGACTGAAAGTACATTAATCCGCAAAGGAAGGGACCAAGGCAATGGCAAACGCGCAGGTGCAGACGGCGGAGAAGATAGAATCGACCGAAAACCAGAAGGTGAAGATCAGCATCGTCCCGCGTTACTGCAAGGGGTGCGAGATCTGCGTGAAGCTCTGCCCCACGCAGGTGCTGGGCATGGAAATGTTCGTCGTGAAGGTGGTTGACATCGACAAGTGCAACGCCTGCGCGGCGTGCGAGCTGCGGTGTCCCGATTTCGCCATCTTCATCGACAAGAAATGACGTAAACCACGAGAAATTCCAAAAGGAGAGACACGGTGGGCACGTTAAAACTGCTTCAAGGAAACGAGGCGTGTGCGGAAGGGGCGCTCTACGCGGGGTGCACCTTCTTTGCCGGGTATCCCATCACCCCCTCGACGGAGGTGGCGGAGTTCATGGCGCGGAGGCTTCCGCAGATCGGCGGGGCCTTCCTTCAGATGGAAGACGAGATCGCGGCGATGGCGGCGGTGATCGGCGGGTCGCTGGCCGGGGCCAAGACGCTCACGGCGACTTCGGGGCCCGGCTTTTCGCTCAAGCAGGAGAACCTCGGCTTCGGGATGCTCTGCGAGGTCCCCTGCGTCGTCATCGACGTCATGCGCGGCGGCCCTTCGACCGGTGTTCCCACCGGTCCCAGCCAGAGCGACATCATGCAGTGCAAGTGGGGGACGCACGGCGACCACCCTGTGATCTGCCTGACCCCCGGATACGTGCAGGAGATCTTTTCCGAGACGGTGCGGGCGTTCAATCTCGCGGAGAAGTACCGCACACCGGTAATCGTCGCCTTTGACGAGATCATCGGCCACATGCGGGAGAAGATCGAGATTCCCGACAAGGGGGTCATTCCCATCGAGAACCGGAAGCGTCCGACGGTCCCGCCGGCGGAATACATGCCGTTCGACGAGACAAAGGGTGACGTCCCCCCGATGGCCGACTTCTTCAGCGGCTACCGGCAGCACATCACCGGCCTGAACCATGCGTCCGACGGCTTCCCGGTCAACGCGAGCCCCCGGATCCACACCGACGAACTGAGGCTGCTGCGCAAGATCGAGGCCAACAAGAAGGACATCATCCGCAACGAGGAGTACCTGCTCGATGACGCGGAAGTCGCGGTGTTCGCCTACGGCGTTTCGGGGCGGTCCGGCAAGAACGCCGTGGAACAGGCCCGCGCCGCGGGGATCAAGGCGGGGCTTTTCCGTCCGCTGACGATGTGGCCGTTCCCGGAGGAGCAGGTGGCGGCGCTGGCATCCCGCGTCCGCGCGATCATCGTGCCGGAGCTCTCCCTCGGCCAGATCATTCTCGAAGTGGAGCGGTGCACAAAGGGCAGGTGCAAGGTGGAGGGGATCTACCGGGTCGACGGCGACCCCATCAACCCCACCCAGATTCTCGACAAGATCAAGGAGGTCAAGTAGATGTCCTTCGACTACGACCAATATATCCGGGGGGGGAAGCTCCCTCACATCTGGTGCCCCGGCTGCACTTACGGGATCGTCTTCAAGTCGCTTTTGCGGGCGGTCGATTCGCTTAAGATCCCCAAGGACGACATCGCGCTTGTCTCCGGGATCGGGTGCGCCTCGAGGCTTCCGGGGTACGTCGACTGGAACACGCTGCACACGACGCATGGGCGAGCCCTGCCTTTCGCCACGGGCCTCAAGATGGCCAAGCCGGACAAGAAGGTCCTGGTGGTCAGCGGGGACGGCGATGCCACTGCGATCGGCGGGAACCATTTCATACATGCCTGCCGGCGCAATATAGACATCACCGTCATCGTGCTCAATAACTTCATTTACGGGATGACCGGAGGCCAGCATTCGCCGACCACCCCGTCGGGTCACATCGCGACCACGATGCCCTACGGAAACGTGGACCCGAACTTCAATATCCCTGATCTGGCCAAGGGGGCGGGGGCCTCCTGGGTGGGGCGTGGGACGGCATACCATGTCCCGGCGCTCGACAAGCTGATTATCGAGGCCATGAATCACAAGGGTTTGTCGGTGCTCGAGATCATCAACGCCTGTCCCACGACGCACGGCCGGCGGAACAAGTTCAAGAACCCGACCGACATGCTCCTTTGGATGAAGGACAATTCGCTGCCGATCACCGCGTTCGACAAGCTTCCGCCGGAAAAGACCGCGGGCAAGTTCCCCACGGGCGTCCTCTTCAAGAAGGAGGCGCCGGAATACTGCGAAACCTACTACGGTCTCGTGGAGAAGCTGAAGAAACCGAAAGAGGGGAGGGCCTAAAAGGTCATGAGCGAACGTTACGAAATCCGTTTTTCCGGTTCGGGAGGCCAGGGCCTGATCCTGGCTGGTGTCATATTCGCCGAGGCCGCGACGATCTACGACAAGATCAACGCGGTCCAGAGCCAATCATACGGCCCCGAGGCCCGCGGCGGCGCGTCCAAGTCGGAAGTCATCATTTCCGACCAGACGATCGACTTCCCGAAGGCCCAGGCGATCGACCTCCAGCTTTCGCTTACGCAGGAGTCGTGCACCAAATATTACAAGGACATAAAGGCCGACGGAACGCTGCTCGTAGACGAGGATTTCGTCAAAACTATCCCTGCGGGTAGCTTCAAGGTGATCAAGATGCCTATCATCCGGACGGCATCCGAGGAGATAGGGAAGGCTTTCGTCGCCAACATCGTCGCCTTGGGAGCCATCACGGCCCTGACGGGTAAAGTGACGATCGAATCGGTGGAAAAGGCGGTTCTGTCGCGGGTTCCGAAAGGAACCGAGGAGATGAACAAGAAAGCCCTCCGGGCCGGCTACGACATGGCCAAGACGAAGATGAACTGAGGACGTACCACATGACGAAAGTAACGGCTAAAGAACGCACCCTCTCCATCGTCAAGCCTGACGGGGTCGCTGATGGCATCGTCGGAGAGGTGATCCGCCGGTTCGAGAAGGAAGGCATCCGGATCGTCGCCATGAGGATGCTCCATCTGAGCAGGAAACAGGCGGAAGGGTTCTATGCGGTCCACCGGGAGCGCCCGTTCTTCTCCTCCCTGACCGATTTCATGTCTTCGGGACCTATCGTGGTGATGGTGCTCGAAGGGGAGGACGTGATCGCCAGGAACCGCAAGATCATGGGAGCGACCGATCCCTCGAAGGCGGACAAGGGGACGATACGCGCCGACTTCGCCGGAAGCATCGAGCGTAATATTGTGCACGGCTCCGACGCCCCGGAAACGGCTGCGACAGAAATATGCTATTTTTTCAGTAGATTGGATATAGTATCGTAAAGCAATACATCATATCCGATGCAACAACCCCGGCGCGTCGATCCATGACGCGCCGGGGTTTTTTGTTATGTTATAGGGACGGTCCTGAGTGAGGACTCTCTTCAGTAGAGTAGTATACTGGTTATCCAACCGGCATGTATAAATCAACAGGAGGCATCAGGACCGTCCCTGAATTTTCTATGATCGACCCGCGCACCGACCTGAAAGGCCTCACGCTTCCCGAACTGGAATCGCTGCTTTCCCGGTGGGGGAAGGAGCGTTACCGCGCACGGCAGATCTCACGCTGGATCTACCAAAGGTTCGCGGAGGATTTCGCTCCAATGAGCGACCTCTCTATGAAGTTCCGCGAACAGCTCGCCGGCGAATGCCGCATTTCCTCGCCCCCTGCGGAAATGGTGGAATCGTCCCTCGACGGAACGGAGAAGTATCTGTTCCGGCTCGAAGACGGAGAAGCGATAGAGAGCGTTCTCATACCGGAGGAGGACCGCAGGACACTTTGCATCTCTTCGCAGGCAGGGTGCGCCTTGAAGTGCGGATTCTGCGCAACGGGCGCAGCGGGGTTCCGCAGGAACCTTGCATCCACCGAGATCGTCCAACAGGTGTGTTTCGCCGCAAGGCGGCTCGCGGAAAAGGGAGAAAGGCTTAGCAACGTCGTCTTCATGGGAATGGGGGAGCCGCTGGATAACCCGCGGGAGGTTTCCCGCGCCGTCGCGATCCTCCTTTCGCAGTTCGGTTTCGGGCTGTCGGGAAAGCGGGTGACCGTTTCCACTGCCGGAGTGATCCCGGCCATGCTCGCGATGGCGAAGGAATTCCCGGTGAGTTTCGCCGTTTCGATCAATGCGCCGCGGGACGGCGTGCGAACGTCGCTTATGCCCATCAACCGGAAATATCCGCTCAGGGAACTCGTCGCTGCGATGAAGAGGATACCTCTCCGGAGCGGCCGGAAGGTGACCGCGGAATACGTTCTCCTGGCGGGCGTCAACGATTCGGAACGGGATGCAGCGGAACTGGCGCGGCTTCTGAAAGGGGCGAGAGTGAAGGTCAACCTGATTCCCTTCAACGTGCACGAATGCGGCGGTTTCGAATCTCCGCTCCTTGAAGTCGCGGACCGGTTCCGCGACGTCCTCCTCGCAGCCGGGATACAAACCATCACGCGGGAGAGGCGAGGGGCGGACATCCGCGCGGCCTGCGGCCAGCTCCGCGGCGCATCCGCCGGACGAAAAATCCCTTGAGCCGACGAGAGGTTCTACCTTATATCTATCTTTATTGAATGTTGCTATCTTCCCGGGCGAGCCCCCGCGAGGGGTACCACGTGAGGAGTGTCTCGCCCGGTCGCGATAGAATTTCTTATAAGGAGACCGCGAACAGGATGGCCGACATACTGGGCGTGATCGGGGGCTCCGGCCTCTACGAGATGGAGGGGATGAAGAACGTCCGCAGCGTGTCCGTGCGGACGCCGTTCGGAGATCCCTCGGATGCTTTGGTCGTGGGGGAGATAGAGGGGCGTACGCTGGCTTTTCTTCCGCGGCACGGGCGCGGGCACCGGTTCCTCCCCACCCAGATCAATTATCGAGCCAACATCTACGCGCTGAAAAAAATCGGCGCGAAGTGGGTCCTTTCCATTTCCGCCGTGGGAAGCATGAAGGAGCATATTCGTCCGGGAGACATCGTCGTGGTCGACCAGTTCTATGACCACACGCGATTCCGCCCGACCACGTTTTTCGGGGACGGCATCGTCGGGCACATTCCGTTCGCGGATCCTGTCTGCCCGAACATGGCGGGCCTGGCGTACGCAGCGTCGAAGAAGGTGGTGAAACGGACGCACAAGGGAGGCACCTACCTCTGCATGGAGGGGCCCCAGTTTTCCACCCGCGCCGAGTCCAGGATCTACAGGAAATGGGGAGTCGACGTGATCGGGATGACCAACATGCCGGAAGCGAAACTCGCCCGGGAAGCCGAGATGTGCTATGCAACCCTGGCCCTCGCGACCGACTACGATTGCTGGCACGAGTCGGAAGAGGACGTATCGATAGAGGCGATCCTCGCGATCATCAGGAAGAACGTGGAGAACTCGAAACGGATCATAAGGGAAGTGGCCCGCAAGCTTCCCGGGAACGATTCATGCGTATGCGGCGAAGCGCTCCGGTACGCCGTTATCACGGAAAGGAAAAGAATCCCGGCAGCGACCAGGAAGCGTCTCGATATTTTCCTGGGGAAATATTCGTGAAACGCTTCGTCCTTGTGCCGATCGCCGCGTGCGCGGCGTTGCTGGCCTGCGCCCCCGTTTCGCCCGAGCGGAAAATGGAGGCATCCGCCCGCATGGAGATGGGGATAACCTACATGGAGCAGCGGAACCTGCCGTCGGCGATGCGAGAGCTGACGAAGGCCTCGGAGCTCGACCCCGGGAATCCGGAGGTCGACGTGGCGCTCGGGCTGGCCTACCAGACGAGGGGGGATCTGGAAAAGGCCGGGAAATATTTCCGCGAAGCGATCGGAAAGAAATCCGATTACGCGGAAGCGCACAACAACCTCGGCATAGTGCTGAGCCGGCAGGGCAAGGGAGAAGAGGCTATCCGGGAATTCCAGGCCGCGGCGTCGAACGTGCTGTATCCCACGCCGGAATGGGCTTATTACAACATGGGAGAGGAGTACCGGCGCAGGCGCGACCGGGAAAAGGCCGAGGCGATGTATCGGCGGGCGATCGGCATGAACGACCGGTACGTGAACGCGTATCTGCGGCTGGCGATGCTGCAGGCGGACCGTGGGCGCACCGAGGACGCGGTGCGGACGCTCGAGGTATGCGTCGCGCTGTCTCCCGATGCTGTCCCGGCCTGGATGGATCTCGGTAAATTGTTCCTCTCGTTCGGGCGGCGGCAGGATGCGGAGAACGCATTCCGGAACGTACTCGCGAATTCTTCGGATCCCGTGCTCCGGAAGCAGGTTTCGGATTTCCTGAACGCCGCCGGGAAGGAAAACAGGTAACCTGCCCCATGAACTCCGGAGCCGCATGGAAGGCGGAGCGGGAAGCGAGGGGGATCACCATCGAAGAGGCCGCCACGCGGCTCCGCATAGCGGGGAAATACCTCCAGGGCATCGAGAACGGGGATTACAGCGGATGGCCCGCGAGAGTGTTTTCTTCCGGATATATCCGTTCCTACGCGAAACTGCTCGGGCAGGATCCCGAGCCGGTCCTTTCGGAATATCTCCGTTCGCTGGAAGCATCGCCGGAATCCACGCCTTCACCGGGATATTCCATCCCCACGTGGGTGGAACGGGAGCGCCAGCGCGGGAGTCGAAGGACGACTTATGCCCTGGCCGCCGTCGTGGTCCTTTTCATAGGCCTCGTGCTTGCGTGGGTAAGCACCAGGACCTCCATGCGGAAGGTTCCCCCTCCGCCGGTCACGGCGGTTTCCCCTCCCTCTCCCATGCCGGCCGAGAACGCGGCGACGGCTGCGGCTGAGCCTAAGATCGCCGACAACACGGCACAGCAGCCTGCTCCCGAAACCGCTGCCGTCCCGGCGGATAACAATGCGCCGGCTCCCCAGAGCGTGGTGACGTCCGTCGGAGGCGTCGGACCGGTGAAATCTCCCTACCAGCTTTTCCTGGAAGCGAGCGAAATGACCTGGCTGATGTACGGACTGGACGATCAGGAACCCGTGGACGTCATGCTTTATCCGGGGGACAAGATCAGCATTCAAGCCAGGAAGAAGATCTTCCTGAAGCTGGGAAACGCAGGCGGCGTGGTGGGGACCCTCAATGGCAAGCTGCTGCCGCCATTCGGGGCCAGGGGGCAGGTGAAGGAAATCCGGCTCGGGGAGTAACGGGGCTTGCCGTCCCAAGGGACGCGTTCATTCAAGTCATCCCGCGCGTTTCTCGTCCGCTCCGCGGATCGGGGCGAGGCGGACCTGCGGCTATCCTTCTTCACCGAATCCGACGGCTTGGTTCCCATGATGGCGAAGGCGGCGCTTCGAAGCAGGAAGCGATTCGGCGGCAGCCTCCAGAAATATTTCCTTTTACAGACGGAATGGACCGAGATCCCGGGCAGGATGGCGATCCTGAATTCCTGCTCCCTGCTTTCGAGTTACTGGGAAATCGTGGCGGATTGGGAGAGGGTGCGGCACGCCGATTACCTGCTCGAACTCGCGGCTTCGATCTTTCCCCAACCGGGCCCCAAGCCCAAGGCGTTTCGCATCCTCCACGATGAGATGCGTTCCCTTGCATCGGGAGAGCCCCCCTCGGCGGCGGCGAGAAAGGCGGAGGCGGCATTTCTTTCACTGGGAGGATGGGGGCCGGACCTTGGAGGATGCCGCCGATGCGGGCTTCCTGCGGACAGCCTCGAGCGAAAAGATGCAAGATCGGTTCGGTTCATACTCTCCGAGGGGAGGTTTATCTGCGGGAATTGCGCCTCTTCCGGCGGTCTTCCAATGTCTCTCGGAGCGGTGAGAACATGGAAAGCGCTCCAGTCCTCCTCCCCCTCCATTCTGCGCCGGCTGCGCATCCCCAATAACATTCTTGAGGAATTGCAGGCTGTTATACCTGGATATCTCGAGTTACACCTTGGGAAATCATTCCGCAGCCTCGGAGGCGGCAAACAGTGATAGGGGTCGCAAACCCCCTGTATTTATAGTGATTTATCTTGACACCCCGTTCGGCGGAGTGATATGTAACCCTATCACTTTCCGAACGGGGAGGACACCTTGCTATACCAGGACCTTGTTCTTGCCCTGGAACGCTTCTGGGCGGACAAAGGGTGCGTAATCCACCAGCCCTACGATATCGAAGTGGGCGCGGGAACCTTCAATCCGGCGACATTCCTGCGGGCCCTCGGGCCCGAACCGTGGAACACGGCATACGTCGAGCCTTCACGCAGGCCTACGGACGGCAGGTACGGCGAGAATCCGAACCGCCTCCAGCACTATTACCAGTACCAGGTTATTATGAAGCCATGCCCGTACAATTACGTGGAGATGTACCTGGATTCGCTTAAGGCCGTCGGGATAGACCCGTTGAAACACGACATACGGCTCGTCGAAGACGACTGGGAGTCCCCGACGCTCGGCGCGTGGGGCCTCGGATGGGAAGTATGGCTGGACGGGATGGAAATCACCCAGTTCACCTACTTCCAGCAGTGCGGAGGTATAGATCTCAAGCCCGTCTCGGGAGAGATCACCTACGGCATCGAGCGGATCGCGATGTATCTCCAGAACGTGGAGAACGTATTCGACCTGAAGTGGGTGGGGAACGTCACCTACGGAGACGTGCATCACCGCGGGGAGGTGGAGTTCTCCAAGTACAACTTCGAAGCCGCCGACATACAGATGCTCTTTTCCCTTTTCAACATGTTCGAGAAGGAATGCCTGCAGCTGATCGACAGGAAACTCGTCCTTCCGGCTTACGATTACTGCCTTAAGTGCTCCCACACGTTCAACATGCTGGATGCCCGCGGCGCCATTTCCGTCACCGAGCGCACGTCGTACATAGGCAGGGTCCGCAACCTGGCCCGGCTTTGCGCGGAAGGGTACCTGAAGTCCCGCGAGGAGATGGGCTTCCCGCTGATGAAGAAGTTCCCCCGCTGACAATCCATCACGAAGAAGAGGGATTATGGAACGCGATTACCTGTTGGAAATAGGATGCGAAGAGATCCCGGCCGGGCTGGTGGGACCCGCACTGTGGTTCGGCGGCCAGCAGTTCGCCGAGATATTGAAAAAAGCCCGCTTCGTCTTCGACCGGGTCGACATCTACGGAACCCCCAGGCGGCTCGCCTACGTCATCCGAAACCTTTCGGACCGGCAGAGGGCTTCCGAGGAAAAGGTCCTGGGCCCGCCGAAAAGCGTTGCCTACGACAAGGAAGGAAAACCCACCAAGGCTGCGCTCGGGTTCGCGAAGGCGCAGGGTGTGGAGCTGTCCGATCTCGGCTTGTTCCCCACCGACCGCGGAGAATACCTGGGAATCGTGAAGGCGCAGGCCGCCCGGCCGGTAGCAGAGGTCCTCCCCGAGGTGGTGGCGGGGTGGATTCCCACGATACCGTTCAAGAAGTCGATGCGCTGGGCGGACCTGGACGTGAGGTTCGTGCGGCCCGTCCATTGGATCGTTTCGCTTTACGGTGATCAGGTGCTGCCCCTGTCCTTCGGAAACGTCACCGCGGGCCGCACGACATACGGGCACCGTTTTCTTTCCCCGGGTTCCATCGACCTGTCGAAGACCGATGAATATTTAGACAAGCTGGCTGCGGCCGACGTGTTCGTGGACCTGGAAGTCCGCAAGGAGAAGATCCGCGCGGGCATCAAGGAGGCTGAAGCGCAGACAGGCAGGAAGTGGGTGGAAGACGAGCCGCTGGTGGAGATCGTGGCGAACCTGGTTGAGTACCCCGTGGTGATGGTGGGCCGGTTCGAGGAAAAGTACCTGTCCCTGCCGCGGGAGGTCCTCATCACCTCAATGCGCGTCAACCAGAAATATTTCGTGTTCGAGGACGATAAGGGGAACCTGTTCCCCGGTTTCGCCTTCGTATCGAACATGCGCGTCCCGGACAACCGCGTGGTGATCGCCGGTAACGAGCGCGTAATCCGCGCCCGCCTTTCCGACGCGGAGTTCTACTACGGGGACGACCTGAAAAAAACCCTGTTCGACCGGGCGGAAAAGCTGAAGAACGTCCTGTTCCAGGCTGACCTCGGCATGTACTGGGAGAAGATCGAGCGGATGGCGGATATCTCCGGATACGTCGCCTCGATAGGGTTCCCCGCGAAGGAGAAGGACTGCCGGAGGGCTGCGTACCTCGCCAAGGCGGACCTGACGACGGGCGTTATCAAGGAATTCCCCGAATTGCAGGGTGTAATGGGACGGCACTATGCGCTCAAGACCGGAGAGAAGCAGGAGGTAGCGCAGTCCGTCTACGAGCACTACCTGCCCAAGGGCCAGTCCGACGACCTCCCGTCGACCGACGTGGGGGCCGCAGTCGCCGTTGCGGACAAGATCGACATGGTGTGCGGTTGCTTCGGCGTGGGTCTTATCCCTTCCGGCACCGCGGACCCGTACGGGCTGCGCCGTCACACGCTGGGGATCCTCTCCATCCTGGAAGCGCGGGGGTTGCGCGTTCCCATCGAGGGGTTGGTGGACCTTTCGCTATCCACACTGACGGGAAAGCTGAAATCCCCCAAGGACGAAGTGAAGCGGAAAGTGATGGAATTCATCCAGGGCCGGCTGTTCAACCTCTGGACCGCGCAGGGCACACCGGGAGACCTGGCAGATGCAGTGATTTCCGCCGGACTGACCGACATGACGGACCTTCGGTCGAAACTGAATGCGCTCGTCGCGTTCCGCTCCGACCCCGCATTCGAGCCGCTCGCCGAGGTATTCAAGCGGGCGATAAACATCACCAAGGCATATTCGGGACAGCTCGCGATATCGGAAATCCTCTTCGAGCACAACGAGGAGAGGGCGCTGCACACGGCCGCGAACGATGTTTCCGGCAGGGTCTCGGCCGCTGCGAAGGACGGCCGGTACTCGGAAGCGTTCCGGGAGATGGCGCGGCTCCAGCCGCTGGTGTCCGCTTTCTTCGAGAAGGTGCTGGTGATGGCGAAGGACGAAAAGGTGAAAACCAACCGCCTGGCGCTCCTGAAGAATCTCTCCAACCTGTTTGCCGGCGTGGCGGATTTTTCTAAGGTAAGCGCGTCCAAGGCGTAAAAAAAAGCGGACCGGGAGGAAAAGGGAATGGCCACCAGGCGCGTCTATTTCTTCGGCGGCGGCAAGGCCGAAGGGCACGGGGAGATGAAGGACATTCTCGGAGGCAAGGGAGCCGGGCTGGCGGAGATGACCAACCTGGGAGTGCCCGTACCTCCCGGCTTCACGATCAGCACGGAAGTCTGCAACCTCTTTTATGCGAACCGCGGAAAGATCTCCGCGGACGTAAGGAAGGAAATATCCGCGCAGCTTGCACGCCTCGAGAAGATGACAGGCAAGAAGCTGGGCGATCCGAAGAACCCCCTCCTCGTTTCGGTGCGGTCCGGATCGAAGTTCTCCATGCCCGGGATGATGGACACGATCCTCAACCTGGGGCTGAACGACAAAAGCGTCGAGGGCATCGCCGGAAAATCGAAGAACCCGCGGTTCGCCTACGACTCCTACCGCCGATTCCTGATGATGTTCTCCGACGTTGTTCTCGGGATCGACAAGGAGCATTTCGAGGAGATCTTCGAGCGGAAAAAGCGGGAGCGCGACATTGAAAGCGATGTTGAGCTCGCCGCGGCGGACCTGAAGGATGTGTGCGGGAAGTTCAAGGCTCTCGTCAAGGCTCGCCTTCGCAAGGAGTTCCCGCAGGACCCGGAGACGCAGCTCGACCTGGCCCGCGACGCCGTGTTCAAGTCCTGGAACAACGACCGCGCGAAGTATTACCGCAAGGCGCACGGTATTCCGGACAACCTCGGCACCGCCGTCAACGTCCAGGCGATGGTGTTCGGAAACATGGGCGACGACTGCGCGACGGGCGTCGGATTCACCCGTAACCCGGCCACGGGGGCCACGGAGTTCTATGGGGAATACCTCACGAACGCGCAGGGAGAAGACGTGGTGGCGGGGATCCGCACGCCGAAGCCGATCGCCGCGCTGAAGAAGGAGATGCCCAAGGTCTTCGCGCAGCTCGTGAAGATCACGGACAAGCTGGAAAAGCATTACAAGGACGTCCAGGACTTCGAGTTCACCGTCGAGAACAACGTGCTCTTCATGCTCCAGACGAGGAACGGGAAGCGCACGGCGGCCGCTGCGGTGAAGATCGCCGTCGACATGGTCAAGGAGAAGCTCATCACCCGCGAAGAGGCGGTGATGCGGCTCGAGCCGCAGCAGATAGACCAGCTCCTTCACCCCGTTATCGACCCCAAGGCGAAGTTGGAGGTCATCGCCCGGGGCCTTCCCGCTTCTCCGGGCGCGGCGACCGGCGCCGCCGTGTTCACCGCCGACCGCGCGGTGGAGTGGGCGATGGAAGGTAAGGCGGTGATCCTGGTACGCAAGGAGACGAGCCCCGACGACATCCACGGAATGGACGTGGCGCGCGGAATCCTTACCGCCAAGGGCGGCATGACCTCCCACGCCGCGGTGGTCGCCCGCCAGATGGGGAAGACCTGCGTGGCCGGCTGCGAGGCGATCGACGTGGACGAATCGACGCACCGTTTCGTCGTCGGCGGCCGGGCGGTCCGCGAAGGTGAATTCATCTCCCTTAACGGAAGCACCGGAGAAGTGATTTTGGGGCAGGTGCCGCTGATCGCGCCGAAGATGACCGGCTCGTTCGGCACGCTCATGTCCTGGGCCGATGCGATACGGCGCCTGAAGGTCCGCGCGAACGCCGACACGCCGCGCGACGCCCGCACCGCACGGGAGTTCGGAGCGCAGGGGATCGGGCTCTGCCGGACCGAGCACATGTTCTTCGCGGAGGACCGCATACCGCTGATGCGGGAGATGATCCTCGCCCGCACGAAGGAGGAGCGCGAGGCGGCCCTCGCGAAGCTCCTTCCCCTGCAGCGCGAGGACTTCAAGGGGCTCTACAAGGAGATGAAGGGCTACCCGGTCACGATCCGGCTCCTGGACCCGCCTTTGCACGAGTTCCTTCCCAAGCGGGAGGAATTGATGGTCGAGGTCACGAAACTCGATCTCGTGCGTGCGGACCGCACGATCGTCGACGAGAAGCGCAGGCTGCTCGACCGTGTGGAAGAACTTCACGAGTTCAACCCGATGCTGGGGCTGCGCGGATGCCGGCTGGGGATCTATTATCCCGAGATAAGCCGCATGCAGGCCCGCGCCATTTTCGAGGCCGCCTCCGAGGTCACCCGCGAAGGCATCCGCGTGGTGCCGGAAGTGATGATTCCGCTTGTCAGCATGGTCCAGGAGATGAAGGCGCAGAAGGAGCTGGTGGTCGAAGTCGCGGAAGAGACGATGAAACGCTACAAGAAGAAGTTTCCCTACACGGTGGGAACGATGATCGAGCTCCCACGCGCGGCGGTCACCGCCGACGAGATCGCGAGTGAGGCGGAATTCTTCTCATTCGGCACGAACGATCTCACGCAGACGACGTTCGGATTCTCTCGTGACGACTCCGGCAAGTTCATCCAGTACTACATGTCGCGATCCGAGCTTTGCCCGCGGTGCGGCACCAAGCTCGAGAAGGACCTTTCCTGCGCATCCTGCAAGGTCGTCTATCCGAGGCGGCCCGAGAACATCCTCGAGGCCGACGTGTTCGCCACCATCGACCAGACAGGCGTCGGTCAACTCGTCCGCATGGGCGTGGAGAAGGGCAGGTCGGTGCGGCCGAACCTGAAGGTCGGGATCTGCGGCGAGCACGGCGGGGACCCGAAGTCGGTTGAATTCTGCCACCGCGTTGGGCTGGATTACGTTTCCTGCTCGCCCTATCGCGTCCCCATCGCGCGGCTGGCGGCGGCGCAGGCTGTGTTGAGGGAAAAGACCGCCCAACCCAGAAAATAGGAATATTTACTCCCATCAAAACGGCGGCCCTCCCGGGGGCCGCCGTTTTTTTCGGCTTTACATTTCCCCCCAAACACAATATATTGCGTCCAGGGGGGGCGGCATATACACTATCTTGATAATATGTCGAGGTATTCCGTGCCTCAGGCAGCAAGGGGACAATGAAACTCAAAAAACTCGAACTCTTCGGCTTTAAATCCTTCTACGACAAGACGATTTTCGAATTTTCCGAGGGAATCACCGCAATCGTCGGCCCGAACGGCTGCGGCAAATCCAATATCGTCGACGCCATCCGATGGGTCCTGGGAGAACACGCTCCGACCTATTTGCGGAGCAAGGCCCTCGAAGACGTGATCTTCGCGGGCTCCGATGCGGCCGGGCCGTTGGGGATGGCCGAGGTATCGCTTACTTTCGGCAATGAAGAAGGTGGCGGTCCCCCCGGGTACGAGTCCTACGCGGAGATACAGGTCACCCGCCGCACCTTCCGGAACGGCGAGAGCGAATTTTACATCAACCGGGTCCCTTGCCGCCTGAAGGATATCGCAGAGCTCTTCCTCGACACGGGGGCGGGCGCCCGCGGTTACGCCATCATCGAGCAGGGCAGGATATCAACGATCGTCAACGCGAAGCCCGACGAGAAGCGCCTGATCGTCGAGGAAGCGGCAGGGGTGGCGAAGTTCCGCGTCCGTAAAAAGGAAGCGGAACGGAAGATGGAGAGCACGCGGCAGAACCTTGCGCGCGTGAAGGACATCCTCGACGAGGTGAAGCGGCAGATAGGCAGCCTCGACCGGCAGGTCCGCAAGGCGGAAAAGTACAAGGCCTTGAAGGAGGAGCTGCGCGATCTGGATCTGCGGATCGCGGCGCGGAAATTCCGGGAGTTCACGCAGCTTCGGTCGTCCGCGGGCGTGGAGCTTCACTCGCTCGAGGATTCGCTTCTCGGTATCCGCGGGGAGATCTCCCGGCTCGAAGCGGAGATGGAATCCATGAAGATCCGCCACGCCGAGGCGGAAAGCGAAGAGCGGGACCTTGGGGCCGCCCACGGCGCACTGAAGGAGGAAGTCGCCCGTCGTGAGGAGGAATGGAAAGGGAACGTCAGGCAGGCCGGGGAGCTGCGCGGGCTGATCGATGAAGCCGCGGCGCGGGCGGAGGTTATCGGGCAGGAGATTTCCGCCCTTGCGGTCCGAATCGGGGATGCGCGCGAAGGCGCATCGCTGCGGCGGGAAAGCGTCGATTCGGCCAGGGGCCGGTTTGCCGCCCTTTCGGCCGAGGCCGGCGGGGCGGAAGAGGAATACCGTCTCCACCGGGAGCTGTCCGACCGCGCAAAGTACGACCTGATGGTTCGCGTGAATCATCACTCCACCGCACTTTCAAGCGCGGGGTCGTATCAGCGCACGATCGATGACAACGAGCGGAAACTCGTCCGCCTCGAGGAACAGGTCGGAGCGGCTTTGGCGGAATCCGGGAAGGCGGAACGGGAGCTTGCGGAAGTCCGGGCGCGTGAGGATGTGTCCAGGGACGCGGTCGCCGGCGCGGAAACATCCTGGGAAGAGACGGGCCGCCTCCTCGATGAATCCACAGTCCGGATCGACGATGCCGTGAAGACGCGCGCCGAGGCCGAGGGCCTCCTCCAGGCGTCATCCTCCCGGCTGGACACCCTGTCCCGCGTATACGAGCAGAAGGATTGGGCCACTTCCGGCGTGCGCGCCGTTCTCCGGCATTTCAACGGGCACGGGAAAAGCGGCGGCGCCGAGGGGGACAAGGGGATCTTCGGCGTGATCGGGGACCTCGTGGAGACGGACGCCCCTTACGAGAAGGCCGTCGAGGCTGTGCTCGGAGAAAGAATGCAATCCATCGTCGTCCGCGACCACACCGAGGGGCTTTCAGCGCTCAGGTTCCTCAAGGAAACACGCGAAGGCCGTGGTACTTTCGTGCCGGTTTCCCTGCGTTCCCGGGAAGATGCGCCCGCGTATCTCGGCGAGGAAGGGGTGATCGCCCCGCTTGCCGACGTCGTCCGGGCGTCTTCGGAGTGCGGGGACCTTGTGCGCGGCCTGCTCGGAGGAGCGCTGCTTGTGCGCGACATGGATTGCGCGCTGAGGCTTTGGAACCGCAACGGAGTGTGGAACACCTACGTCACACTTGAAGGGGACGTGGTCACCGCGGAAGGTGCGCTGGTCGGCGGCTCCCTCGGTGAAAGCGAGTCCGGCATCCTTGCGGTGAAGCGGGAAATGCGCGACCTGGAAAAGGAGATCGCCGTGATCGCCTGCGAGGCCGCACGGCTCCGTGAGGCGGAGGAGGAGTCCCGCCGCACGAAGGCGGAGCTGGAAGAGCGGAGAAACCTCATGTTCCGCCGCAGGGAGGAATGCACGAACGAGCTTCGCCGGGTGGAGCAGTTGCGGGCGGGGCTCGAAGCGGCGCGCTCGCAGGCGGTGGAAAGGCACGAGGACCTGGTGCGGGATCTGGAATACCAGAAGGCCGACCTGGCAAGGATCCGGACCGAGCACAAGGCGTCGCAGGAGGCGGCTCAGCTTTCCGGGCAGGCCAAGGGCGAAGAGGAGGAGCGCGTCCGCCGGCTGATCGAAGCGCTCGAGGAAAAGCGTCTTTCCGCCGAAGACGCCCGGAAACGGTGCCATGCGGCGGAGATCGAGCTGGCGGAGCTTGCAGGGAAGGACGACGCCGAACGTAAGGCACTCGAGGGACTTGAAGCGGCTTTGGAGGAGAAACGCGTACTGGCCGGAGATTGGAGCCGAAGGAAGACGGATTACGCGGGAAGGGTCCGCGCGCTGGAAGAGGCGATCGAATCCGGGCGCACCGCCGTCGAGGAAGGCGCCGCCGAGCTCTCGCGGCGGCAGGAGGCGATCGACAGGCTCATCGACGAGAAGGCGGCGATCGCCGCGAAGATCGATTCCCTTGGAGGATCGATGAAAGAAACGCGCCGCGGCGCGCAGGAAGCTTCCGATCGGCTCACCGACCTTCGCCTGTCCGTGCAGCGGATCGAAAACGATTTGTCGAACCTCGATGTCCTGACGTATCAGCGGTATGAGGCGCACCCGGCGGATCTCCCTGTGCCGGAGGAAGCCGCCGATCCCGAAGGGGAGGCGGCTGAAATCTCCGGATGGGAATCCCGCGCCGCCGAATTGCGCGACAGGATCTCCGGAATGGGGGATGTCAACCTCGCCTCGATCGAGGAATACCGCGAACAGACCGAACGACACTCCTTCCTTGCGGGCGAGAAGGAAGATCTCGAGAAATCGCTCGACGACCTTTCCAGGGCGATCCAGCGGATCAACCGGACCACGCGGGAGCGTTTTTCCGACACATTCGGGAAAATCAACGAGAAGCTTACGGAGGTGTTCCCCCGGCTGTTCCTTGGCGGGCGGGCGTTCCTGACGCTTATCGACGAGGAAAACCTCCTCGAAACCGGAGTGGAGCTCGTAGTCCAGCTTCCCGGAAAGAAGCTGCTGCCGCTGTCTTCCCTGTCGGGCGGGGAAAAATCGCTTGCCGCCGCCTGCCTTATCTTTTCGATCTTCCTCGTGAAGCCGTCTCCGTTCTGCCTTCTCGACGAGGCGGACGCAGCGCTCGACGATGCCAATATCGACCGGTTCAATTCCCTCGTCAGGGAGATGTCGGGGCGCTACCAGTTCCTCCTCATAACGCACAACAAGCGAACGATGGAACTTGCGGACAGCCTCTACGGGATAACGATGGAAAAGCCTGGGATCTCCAAAGTCGTCTCCGTAAAATTCAACGCGTGATTCATCCCTCCGGGCGTGGCTAAATCGAACGATTCATTCTTCTCCCGCCTGAAGGCGGGGCTTTCCAAGACCCGCGAACTGCTGTTCATGAACGTCGAGGCGGTCGCCCGCGGCATCGGCCCGGTGGATGAAAACGTCCTCGCCGATCTCGAGGAGGCGCTCATCCTCGCCGATGCGGGGGCGCCCCTGGCGCATGAGTACTCGGAGGCGCTCCGGGCGAAGTGGCGGCGCGGCGAGCTCCCCGATACGGACGCCCTGCGTTCGGCCCTCCGGGGAATGATCGCGGAAACCCTCGCCCCCAGGATGGTCCCCCTGAAGGTCGTTCCCCCTTATCCCTTCGTCGTCCTTGTCGTCGGCGTGAACGGCGTCGGAAAGACGACCACGATCGGCAAGGTCGCCCACTGGCTGAAGGAAGAGGGGCATCCGGTTCTTCTGGCCGCGGGCGACACCTTCCGCGCGGCGGCCATAGGGCAGCTGAAGATCTGGGCGGACCGGGTCGGGGCCGAGTTCGTCCAGCACAAGGAAGGCTCCGACTCCTCGGCGGTCGCGTTCGACGCCGTGCGCGCCGGAAAGGCAAGGGGCGCCCACGCGGTCCTCATCGACACCGCCGGGCGGCTCCACACGAAGTCCTCTCTCATGGAGGAGATGCGGAAAGCGGTCCGCGTGATCGGAAGGGAAATGCCGGGGGCGCCGCACGAAGTGCTGCTCGTGCTCGACGCCACGAACGGGCGCAACGCCATCGCGCAGGCGAAGACCTTCCAGGAGTTCA
Organism: Deltaproteobacteria bacterium; assembly: GCA_016218975.1. Classification (NCBI taxonomy): domain Bacteria; kingdom Pseudomonadati; phylum Myxococcota; class Myxococcia; species Deltaproteobacteria bacterium. Next base: position 5,236 of record JACRCO010000009.1, on the reverse strand, counting down.
CCGGCGTGACGGGGCTTGTCCTTACGAAGCTGGACGGCACGGCGAAGGGCGGCGTAGTGCTCTCGGTCACCCGGGAAATCGGCGCCCCGATCCGGTTCATCGGCGTCGGCGAGTCCGTCGAGGACCTGCGCCCCTTCGATGCTTCGGCGTTCGCCGAAGCGCTTTTCTGAGCATTTAATCCATATGATCGACACCCTTTTTCTCCAGGTGATCGGAGGGGCGTTCCTCCTCCTGTACGGAGTGAGGATCACCGGCCAGGGCTTCGAGCTTTCCTTCGGGGCGCGTCTCAAAAGCTGGTGGGGCGCCCCGGGCAGGAGCCGGCTGGGAGGGTTCGGGGCGGGGGTCGCCGGAACGGCGCTTCTCCAGAGCTCCGGCGCGGTCGTCACGCTCCTCGTATCATTTGCGGAAATCGCTCCGCTGCCGCTTGTCCAGTCGCTTTCCGTCGTGCTCGGAGCCGATCTCGGAAGCACCCTGATCGTCCAGGTGCTCTCGTTCCGGATCTACCGTTACGCCTTTCCGATCCTTTCCGCAGGCGTCCTTTTGTACCTTTGGGGAAGAAAGACCAGGATCCATGCCGCAGGCCAGGGCCTGCTCGGAATCGGGTTCATCCTCCTTTCGCTCCGATTTCTTGCGGGCGCGGCAGGCGAGGTAGGCCAGGTGGCCAGCCTCCGTTCCCTGATGACGGACCTGGGCGGAGCTCCCCTTGTTGCCTTTGCATGGGGAGTGGCCCTGAGCGCGCTGTTCCAGAGCGGCACCGCGGTGATGATCCTGCTGATCGCTTTCGTCCAGGAAGGGGTTCTCCCCGTGTCCGCGGTCCTTCCGCTGGTGCTTGGAGCGAACGTCGGCGGATCGTCGGTTGCGTTCGTCGCCGCCTCCGGGCTGGCCGCCGAGGGGAAGAGGATAGCCTGGGGGCACGTGGCGATGAAGACCGCGGGAGCGCTCCTGTTCCTGCCGTTTTTCCCGTACGTCCGGGATATGCTCGCCTCCGTATCCCCCGATCCCTCCCGGATCGTCGCGAACGCGCACACGCTGTTCAACCTTACGCTCGCAGTTCTCTTTTTCCCGCTGGCGCCGAAAATCGCCTCGTGGCTCTCCGGGATCATTCCGGAAAAGAAGGAGGCGGCTCCCCGGGGAAAGCCGATGTACCTTGACCGGGAGCACCTTCCGATAGCCGGGGCCGCCCTCGGCCAGGTGGCCCGTGAGATCATGCGGATCGCGGACATGATACAGGAAATGCACGGCGCGGCGCTGCAGGCTATCCGCGGTGCGGATGGAGAAGCGCTGGCCGAGCGCATCCGGCGGATGGATGACGACGTGGACGAGCTGACGCGCGAGATCAAGGTGTTCCTGTCGGCGCTTGGGGAAGGCTCCCTCGATTCGGAACAGACGAACCGCGCGGTGGCATATATCGCCATAGCATCCGACCTTGAGAACATCGGCGACTTCATCGACAAGACGCTGGGAGACCATGTGCGCCGGATGGCGGAGAGGGAGCAGCGATTTTCGGAGGAGGGGGCGAAGGAGCTGGAGTCCTTTCTGTCGGAGGTGGAGGCGATGTACCGCGAGGCGGTCTCGGCGTTCGTCACGCGGGACCGGAAGGCTGCCGAAATCGTCATCGCGCGCAAGGATACGGTGGGACGCATGGAACGGGATCTTCGGCTCGCCCACATCCGCAGGCTGAGGAAGGGGACGCCGGAATCGCTCGAGTCCAGCGCCGCCCACCTCGATATCCTTTCGGCATGGAAGGTCATCGCTTCGCATTGCGCGGCGATCGCCTACAGCGTCCTTCAGATAGAAGAGAGGGAACCCAACCGCTGAAATTCACGGGAATGGTTCGGGACGGCTCATCCGATCCTGTTCACGATTGACCCTGCGGCCGGGACGGGTTAATTTAAGCTGTCCGATCATGAACATCGAGCACATCGAGGGGAGAACCGGGAAAATGGCGGATGAATCGTTCGTCCTTATAGAAAAAAAGATCAGCGATCTCGTCGGGCTGGTGTCTGCGCTAAAGGGGCAGAATGCCGAGTTGTCCGCCCAGCTCGAGCAAAAGAAGGCCGAGGCCAAAGACCTCGCCCGCAAGGTCGCCGAATTGACCAATGAGCGGAACGAGATCCGCGAGCGGGTTGAGAAAGTCCTCTCGCGCCTGGAAAACATTGAGTTGTAACCCGTCGAATGTATAATGGGTAGTGGAAGGGATGAGTGACCGGTATGACGTGAACATCGCCGGGTACACGCTGACCGTTAAGACCGACCGGTCGGCGGACCACATGGCGAGGCTGAGCGAACTCCTGAACGAACGGGTTCGCGAGGTTCAGAAGTCGGGCGTGACGACGAATTACCTGAACGTCGTCATGCTGGCGGCGATGAAATTGGCGGATGAGGTCCTGGAGCTTCGCGGGAAGCAGGACGAAGAGAAGAAGCTTCTGGAGCAGAAGAGCCGGGACCTGCTGGACGCGCTGGACAGCGCGCTGAAGTGAGGGAACGGAAGGGCGGTATTACCCCTGCCGTGCGCGTGATTGGCGGGAGAGTTTGAGCCAACACATGTAGAACGGGGTCCCTTCCTGGCGGCGGTGAGCATGCCCCCACGGGGGAAGCCTGAAGCCGCCATAACCAGGGATCCCACCTGGTGAGAGCCAGGTTCGACTCTATCGTCGACACGGCACAGAGCAGGGGTTTTTATACTGTTACACCCGCGGGAGACCGCGTTTATATAGATTGGGGCGGCAGGTTAAAGGGATTCATGAAGTTCTACCACGAATAAGGTCCGGCCTGGTTTGCCATAACGGTTCCTCCGTAGCGGTACGGGATATTTCCGTACCGTCGCAAAGGCTTATTCGTGGATCCTGTCCACCCCGCATTCCCCAATTCCGGCAGGTAGTTGATGTTGATGTCAGAGCGGAAAGCGCAGCTTCGCCGCAATGCGCGCAAGCGCAGCCGCGAAAAGACGGGCGGCGAGGAGCAGGCCGAAAAAAGCCGGGCGGCGCAACTGCATTTTCTTTCGGCGTTTCCTCCCGGGCCGGGAGGAAAAGCGGCCCTTTACATGGCCGTCGCCGGAGAAGTGGGAACAGAGGTGATCCGCGCGCGCTATCTCGAAGGGGGAGCGCTGCTTTATTATCCCAAGGTCATGGAAGACGGGACGCTCCTGTTCTATCCGGACGGCGGCAGCGGCGGCTGGGTCCGTGGGAAATATGGGCTTCTGGAGCCGCGCGTTACAAAGGGAATGTCAGGCATACGGAACGGGCTCGACCTGGTGGTCGTCCCCGGGGTCGCGTTCGATCCCATGGGAAGGCGCCTGGGCAAGGGTTACGGATATTACGATCGGTTCCTGTCGGGGCTTGCCGGGAGCGCGGTAACGGTCGGCCTGGCGTTTTCCCGGCAGGTGGTGCCGGAGGTCCCGGTGGATCCTTGGGATGTACCGGTGGATGCGGTCGTAACGGAAGACGGCGTGATCCGCGTTGAAAGGGATGGCGCCGGCGGTCAAATAAAATAGATGCGGTACCCGGGAGGCTCATTTTGAATACCAATCTTGCGGTCATTGCGGCGCTGGCCGTCATCGCGGCGGCGCTCGGGCTGTACGTGGTGTTCCTGTTGCTGAAAAAACGCTCGGCCGAAGAGGAGGCGCGGGCCGGCGCGGCGAAGGCCGACGAAATTCTTCAGAGCGCGAAAAAGGAAGCGGAGAACATCCTCAAGGAATCGTCGCTTCAGGCAAAGGACTACCAGCTCCAGGTCAAGCTGGACTTCGAGCGGGAAACGAGGGACCGGAAGAACGAGATCGGCCAGCTGGAGAAGCGGCTCCTGCAGAAGGAAGACATTCTCGACAGGAAGACGGAAGCGCTGGAAACCCGTTCCCAGGAGTTCGGCAGGAAGGAAAAGGAGCTCTCGGATTTTTCCAGGAGCCTCGATGCGAAGCAGGCGGCGTTGCAGGAAGATCTACGTAAGGCGAGGGAGGACCTGGAGCGGATTGCGGGAATTTCCGCCGATCAGGCGAAGGCCGAGCTGGTAGATATGGTGACGGAGGAGGCGCGCCTCGAGGCCGGCAAGAAGATCCGCGCCATGGACGAGGAATTCAAGGAGGAGGCCGCCCAGAAGGCGAGAAAGATGATCTCCCTCTCCGTGCAGCGGTACGCTGCGGACTACGTGGCGGAGCACGTGGTGACCGCGGTGCCTCTGCCCTCCGAGGAGATGAAGGGAAGGATCATCGGGAGGGAAGGACGCAACATCCGCGCGTTCGAGGCGGCGACGGGAATCGACATCATCATCGACGACACGCCCGAGGCCGTGATCCTGTCCGGCTTCAACCCGGTGCGCAGGGAGGTGGCGCGAATCGCCTTGACGCGCCTCGTCCAGGACGGCCGCATCCACCCTGCGCGGATAGAGGAGACGGTCGAGCGGGTGACCAAGGAGGTCGACGATCTCGTACGCGAGGCGGGAGAGCAGGCCCTGTTCGATCTCGGACTTCACGGGATCCATCCCGAAATGGTCAAACTGATCGGCAAACTGAAATACCGGACGTCCTACGGGCAGAACATTTATACCCATTCGCTCGAAGTGGCGTTCCTCTGCGGGATGATCGCTTCCGAGCTGGGATTGAGCGCGAAAGTCGCCAAGCGCGCTGGGCTGTTGCACGACATCGGGAAGGCGGTGGACCACGAGGTTGAAGGGCCGCACGCCCTCATAGGGGCGGACCTCGCGAAGAAGTACGGCGAATCCAGCCGCGTCATCCATGCCATAGCGGCGCACCACGAGGACGAGTCTCCGCACGACATCCTTCCGATCCTCGTGCAGGCGGCTGACGCACTTTCCGGGGCGCGGCCCGGGGCGCGCCGGGAGATGCTGGCGAATTACCTCAAGCGCCTCGAGGACCTGGAGCGTATCGCGAAATCGTTCTCGGGTGTCGAGAAGTCATACGCCATCCAGGCGGGGCGCGAAGTGCGCATCATCGTCGACAACCAGAAGATCGGCGACGACGCTGCCACGATCCTCGCGCGGGACATCGCAAAGAAGATCGAAGGGGAACTGTCCTACCCCGGCCAGATCCGCGTCACGGTGATCCGCGAGACCCGCGCCGTGGAGTACGCTAAATAGGGACGGTCCTGAGCTCGGTCTCTCTTTGGCGGAAACGGAGTCTGGTTATTCAACTGGGGTGTATAGATTGACAGGAGTTATCAGGACCGTCCCTGTTTTGCGTTGCCTGAGCTCGGTCTCTCTTTGGCGGAAACGGAGTCTGGTTATT